>NZ_JBFAWL010000007.1:0-271587 GCF_040680275.1 Streptomyces sp. NPDC052079 | reverse complement strand
CGCCCGGTTACATTCCGAACCCGGAAGCTAAGCCTTACAGCGCCGATGGTACTGCAGGGGGGACCCTGTGGGAGAGTAGGACGCCGCCGAACAATTATTAGGGGAAACCCCGCACCATTCCGGTGCGGGGTTTTCTGCGTTTTCCGCGCGGGGGCGGCAGGCGTCGGTCCGGGGGCCGTATTTCGGGTGAGGGCGGTGCTACTCCGGTACTACGGTGGCGGACATGAGTGCGATGTCCATGGACGACTGTGTGATCCGGCCGGTGCGTGCGGAGGAGTGGGCGGCGTCGAGGGAGCTGCGGCTCACCGCGCTGCGGGACCCGGTCGCGCACATCGCCTACATGGACACCTACGAGGAGGCCGTGGCCCGGCCGGACTCCTGGTGGCAGGAGCGTACGGCGAACGGGGCGCGGCAGTTCATCGCCGAGACGGCGGACGGGAGCTGGGTCGCCAATGTGGCCATGTTGATCGAGGAGGCCGGTACGACGGACTGGACCGGGTCCGTCGTCGCGCGGCGGCAGGGGCACCTGGTGGGCGTGTACGTGGCTCCCGGGTATCGGGGGAGTGGGCTGGCGAAGGCGCTGTTCGAGACCGCGCTGGAGTGGGCGTGGGGGCGTGGGGCGGAGCGCGTGCGGCTTCTTGTGCACGGGGAGAACGCGCGGGCGCTGGGGGCCTACCGCAAGGCGGGTTTCGTGGAGACCGGGGTGACCATGTCGCTGGGGGACGACCCGGACGACCTGGAGTTCGAGCTGGCCGTGGACCGGCCGGTGCCGGAGCGGTAGTCCGGCCGCTGGGTCAGACCGGTAGTTCGTCGTGCGGCCAGCGGGCTCTGCCCTGTTCGCGGGAGCGGAGCAGGGCCAGTGTGGGCAGGCCCCGGTCCGTGCCGGTGGCGAGCAGCTCCGGTAGCTGGGGGAGCGGGGCCACGGCGGCCACGTCGTCCAGGACGAGGGTGAGTGGTGGGTCGAGCCGACCGGAGGATGACCGTTCGGCCATGCGCCGGCCGTGCTCGACCACGTGTGAGGCGAGCGCCGTCAGCAGGGGCATCGCGCCCGGGCTGGTGCGGGGGTCCTCGATGGATTCACCCACAACGTAAAGCGTGCCCCCTTCGTCGATAAAGGAATCCAAGGCGAGGGCATCATTTCGGTTGGGAGTGCAGGCCTCGCGGACGTTGATCGTGGAGAGGGCGGACAGGGCCCGGGTCGTCAACTGCTGGGCCATGTCGCGGCGGTCGGGGTGCGCCGTGAGGGCCGCTTCGAGTTCGCCGGCGGAGCCGGGGGCGGCCTTGGGGTTGGTGCGGAGGATGCGTACGGCGTCGTGCACCTGGATGCCCTGGGCCCAGCGGTGGACGTGGCGGATGGTGCGGCCGTCGACGGCCGCGGCATGGACGTAGCTGCGGAGCAGTGTCTCGGCGGTGTCGGCGACCGCTTGGTCGAGGCGGGAGGTGGGGCGCACGGGAGCGAGGAGCGCGGCCGCGCGGGCGGTGGCCGTGTGCTTGTCCTCGCAGCCGGCCGTGGGGGACCAGTGCAGGCGGGCGGGGGTGTCGCAGAGGTGGGTGGGGTCGTAGAGGTGGGTGGGGCCGAGCTTGGCGCGGGCGTCCTTGGTGTCGTGCCAGAGGGTGGGGTTGGAGGTGACGACCAGCGCCGGGCCGACGGCGTCCCGTATGGCCTGGGTGGCGGTGGTGTGGCGGGCGTCCGGGGGGCCGTAGTGCAGGCCCGGGCCCTCGGAGCGAGGTGTCCGCCAGTCGTTCGTCCGTGCACCGTCGGACGGGGACGGGAACGCCGGTTCTTGTGGTGCGGGTGACGGCGGCTCCTGCTCGGGCCCTCTGGGCGTCGGTACCTCGTGCAGCTGCTTCTGGGCCGGCAGCGGTTCCCGTTCGGGCTGTGGTGCCGGCTCCTGGTGGGGTTCGGTTTGCGGTCGGGGGGTGGCCGTCGCGCGTTCCGCGCGCCGTATGTCCCGTACGGCTCTCCAGCGGGCCACCGTGCCCACGGCGAACACCACGAGGACCGTCAGGATCATCAGCTCGCCGATGAACAGACCCCAGAAGAGGCCGTACCCCGAGAGATCGGTCTCCGGCGCGTCCGGCCAGGCGACGGGGAGGTCCTTCGGGTCGGCGACGAGGTGGCGCATCGCCACCGGGGTGCGGGTGAAGGTGACGCCGGACGGCCAGTGGCCGTGGGCGAAGAGGCCCGCGAGCCCGGTGGCCGTCCACACCATGGTGGTCAGGCCGATGAGGAAGGCGAGTATGCCGATCAGCAGCCCGTCGGGGATACCGCCCTGGCCGGTCCGGCCCTGCGCACGGTGATCGTCCGGTCTCACGCGTTGCCCCTTACGCCACCGTCGATTCGGAGTCACCGATGTGCTGTTCCACGAAGGCCGCCGCCCGTTCCTCCGCCTCCCGTTCGGCGGCGCGCAGGGCGTCGTCGGACAGGTCGACCGAGGACTCGGTCATGGCGCGGTCGGTGAAGACCAGCGGGCGTTCGGTCTCCGTGACCAGGTGTTTGACCACCTGGACGTTGCCGTTGACGTCCCAGACCGCGATGCCGGGAGTCAGCGTCGGGATGATCTCCACGGCCCACCTGGGCAGGCCCAGCACCCGGCCGGTCGCCCTCGCCTCGTCCGCCTTCTGGGCGTAGATGGTCCGGGTCGACGCCATTTTCAGGATGGCTGCCGCTTCCTTCGCCGCCGCCCCGTCCACCACGTCGGACAGGTGGTGGACGACCGCGACGAACGACAGACCGAGCCGTCGGCCGAACTTCAGCAGCCGCTGGAACAGCTGGGCGACGAACGGGCTGTTGATGATGTGCCAGGCCTCCTCGACCAGGAAGATGCGCTTCTTCCGGTCGGGGCGGATCCAGGTGTGCTCGAGCCAGACGCCGACGATCGCCATGAGGATGGGCATGGCGATGGAGTTGCGGTCGATATGGGACAGGTCGAAGACGATGAGCGGTGCGTCGAGGTCGATGCCGACCGTCGTCGGGCCGTCGAACATGCCCCGCAGGTCGCCGTCGACGAGGCGGTCGAGGACCAGGGCCACGTCCAGGCCCCATGCCCGTACGTCGTCTATGGCGACGTTCATCGCCTCCGCGGACTCGGGTTCGGGGTGGCGCAGGCGCTCCACGATGTCCGAGAGGACGGGCTGGCGTTCGACGATGGTCTCGTTGACGTAGGCGTGGGCGACCTTGAGGGCGAAGCCGGCGCGCTCGTCCAGGCCGTGGCCCATCGCGACCTCGATGATCGTCCGGAGCAGCGCGAGCTGGCCGGTGGTGGTGATCGACGGGTCCAGGGGGTTGAGCCGGATGCCGTGGTTGAGGGCGGCCATCGGGTCGAGGCGGATGGGAGTTATCCCCAGCTCCTGCGCGATGAGGTTCCATTCGCCGACGCCGTCCTCGCCCTGCGCGTCCAGGACGACGACCTGGCGGTCGCGGAAACGCAGTTGGCGCAGGACGTACGTCTTCTCCAGGGCCGACTTGCCGTTGCCGGACTCGCCGAGGACCAGCCAGTGCGGGGCGGGGAGCTGCTGGCCGTAGAGCTGGAAGGGGTCGTAGATATAGCCCTTGCCGGAGTAGACCTCGCGGCCGATGATGACGCCGGAGTCGCCGAGGCCGGGCGCGGCGGTCGGCAGATAGACCGCCTGTGCCTGGCCCGTGGACGTGCGCACCGGCAGCCGTGTGGTCTCGACCTTCCCGAACAGGAAGGACGTGAAGGCGTCGGTGACGACGGACAGCGGATCCCGCATAGCGGCTCAGCCCCTACCTTCGAATGCCGGTGGCGAACGGGAGTGTGTTCACGAACGCGCGGTGGTGCTCGCGGTCGCACCACTCCAGCTTCAGGTACGACTTTCCGGCCGACGCCCGTATGGTCCGCTTGTCGCGGGCCAGGGCCTCGGGCGTGCGGGAGGAGACGGTGATGTAGCCGACCAGGTTGACGCCCGCGGCGCCGCTGGCGAGGTCCTCGCCGCGCTGGTCGAGGCGGCTGTGCGCGGCGATGTCGCGCGGGTCGACGGTGCGGTTCATCTTGGCGGCGCGGGACGCTTCCGCCTCGTCGTTGGTCTTCTCGGTCAGCATGCGTTCGATGGCGACCTCGGTGGGTTCGAGGTCCATGGTGACGGCGACCGTGCGGATCACGTCGGGGGTGTGGACGAGGAGCGGCGCGAGGAAGTTGACGCCCACGGGGGTCATCGGCCACTCCTTGATCCAGGCCGTGGCGTGGCACCAGGGGGCGCGGGTGGTGGACTCGCGGGTCTTGGCCTGGAGGTAGGTGGGCTCCATGGCGTCCAGCTCGGCTGGCCAGGCGTTGCGCTGGGTCATCGCCTGGATGTGGTCGATCGGGTGGTCCGGGTCGTACATGGAGTGGATCAGCGAGGACAGTCTGCTCTGGCCGAGCGGCTGCCGTACGCGGATGTCGGCCTCCTGGAGCCGGGAGCAGATGTCGGTCAGCTCACGGGCCATGACGACGGCGAGCCCCGCGTCCCGGTCGACCTTGCCGCCGCCCTGGCTGCGCATCGCGCGGGCCATGGTGTTGGCCTCGGCGGCCAGCTCCCGGTTGAAGTGCATGCAGGCGACGAGGTAGGCGCGGTGCTGCTCGCTGCTGGTGGACACCATGGACTGCAGCTGGTCGTACGACTGCTGGAGCCACGGCGGTGCCTTGTCGTCCCCGCGTACGGAGACGTCCTTGGCGTGGGCGTCAGGGTCGGCGGGCAGGGTGCGGGCCAGCATCTGAAGCCGGGTGACGAAGCCGTCGCCGTTGGCGACATGCTTGAGGAGCGTGCCGAAGCGGTCGACGAGGGCTTCCTGGTCCTCGGAGTCGCGCAGGCCGACGCCGGGCCCCTCGATCTCGATCGCGGCGGTGACGGTCTTGCGGTCCGCGTGCAGCAGTACGGCGATCTCGTCCGGGCCGAAGGGGGCGGCGAGCCAGGTGATCCTGCCGATTCCCGGTGGCGGCCCGATCTCCACCTCGCGGCCGTCCAGGCGGGTGCCGGCCTCGACGGCGCCGGAACGGTAGGTGGTGCCGCGGCGCACGGTGCGCTTGTAGCTGCGGTTGATCTCGAACCATTTGTAGAAGGTGCGGCCCCGGTAGGGCACGTACACGGCGGACAGGGCCAGCATCGGCAGGCCCGCGAGCAGCACGATCCGCACGGACAGGACGGGGACGAGAAGCCCGCACATCATGCCGAGGAACGCGCCCAGGACGATCAGCGCGATCTCTCCGGTCTCGCGATTGCGGCCGACGATCGCGTTCGGCCGGGCGCGGCCGATCAGATACGTACGGCGGGGCGTGATCGGATGGGACAGATGGGACTCGGTCGTCAACGCCCTTCACCTCCCGTGCGGTTGGTACTGCTGTTGCGGCTGCTGCTGGCGTGGGGGGTGTTCACCGGGCTGCCCGAGCGGGGCGCGGGGGCGGTGGAGGAGGCAGTTCCGCCGACGTTCGACGGGCGCGAACTGTGCGCGGCGACTCCGCCGGAGGCGGGGTTGGAGGGGCGCGGGCCGGAGGACTGGCCGCCACCGCCGTTGTGGTCGGCGCGGGAGCTGTGGGTCTTGATGCCCTGCGCGACGAGGGTTGCCGGGGAGCTGATGACGGCGGCGGCCTTGCTTTCGGCGCTCTGCATGAGGCGGTTGTTGCGGGAGCCGGCGATCTCGTCGCCGAAGCCGGGGACGAAGCGGTAGATCATCGCGGAGGCGAAGATGGCGAGCAGGATGATCGACAGTCCGGAGACGACGGCGGAGAAGGCGTCGGGGCCCTCGTCGGCGGAGAGCGCGCCGGCGAGCCCGAGCACGATCACGATGACCGGCTTCACCAGGATCACGGCGATCATGATGCCCGCCCAGCGGCGGACGTGGCCCCACAGGTTCTTGTCGACGAGGCCGGCGTAGACGACGGTGCCGAGGAGGGCGCCGACGTAGAGCAGGGCGGCGCGGATGACGAGCTCCAGCCAGAGGACGCCGGCGGCGAGGATGGAGACGAGCGAGACGACGATCAGCATGATCGGTCCGCCGCCGATGTCGTCGCCCTTCTCGAGCGCGCCGGAGAACGTGCCGAAGAACGTGTCCGTCTGGTCGCCGGTCGCCTTCGCGAGGACCTCGGTGACGCCGTCGGTCGCGGAGACGACGGTGTAGAGGATCAGGGGTGTGAAGGCCGAGGCGAGGACGGTGAGCCAGAGGAAGCCGATCGCCTCGGAGAGGGCGGTGGTGAGGGGGACGCCTCGCACCGCGCGCTTGGCGACGGCTAGCAGCCAGAGGAGCAGGGTGAGGATCGTCGACGCGGCGAAGACGACGGCGTACTGCTGGAGGAACGTGTCGTTGGTGAAGTCGACGTCCGCCGTCTCCTCCACGGCCCCGCTGAGCTTGTCGATGGTCCAGGAGGCGGCGTCGGCACAGCCTTTGGCGAGGGAGGCGAGGGGGTCGAGGGTGGTGGTGGGGTCGTTGAGCGTGCCGGACCCTCCGCCGCCGTCACTTTCCTGGCCGCGTTCGCAGTAGTCCTTGGCGGGGCCGTGAATCAGGTCGCAGGGGTCGTTGCTGTCCGTCGGCGTCGGCGTCGGCGTCGGCGTCGGTGTGGGAGCGGCGACGGCCCGCGTGGCGAACAGAACGGCTGTCGTCTGTGCGGCCGCGATGACACCCGTCAGTGCCAGCAGGCGGCGGTTAGCGGGCATACGTGAACCCTCCGTACTCCTGGACGGCTTTGGCCATCTCGTCGGCGCTGGAGGCCCGCTCGTCGCCGGGAACCGGTGCGGGGCCGTCCTTCTGAGAGTGGGTCACGATCTTCCAGTCGTCGTTGGTCCACTCCAGCTGCATGGTGATGGTGAACCAGCTGCTGGTGACCGGATTCGTGGACGTTTCACCGGCGAGTCCCAAGAGGCCGCCGCACCAGACTTCGACCGTGGCGGTGTCAGCGGACGACTTGGTGACCTTGGTGCCGATCGGGCTGGTGCGGGAGACGAACGTGAAGCCTCTCGGCGTGCTGCCGTCCTCCTTCAGGCCCACGTTCTTGTTGAACTCCGGCGTGTACGCCTTGTCCAGGGTCGCCTCGAAGTCCGCGACCCGGGCGGGAACGATGATCGACTGCAGGATGGCGTCGCGGCGGGCCTTGCTGAACATCTCGGCGGAACCCAAGGCCACCGCATAGTTCGCCGCCGCGCTCTCCGCCCCCTGGCGGTCGTGGGCGAAGCCCGAGGGGATGCCCGCTGCCTTCGCACTCACCGGCTTCTCCCCCGTAGGGGCCGTCGCCGCCGACTTGGGGGAGTCGCCCGCGCCCTCCTCCGGGTCGGAATCGTCGCCTCCACGGTTCGCGAAGGCGATCGCGGCGATGAGGAGGACCACCACGCCGACGACCGTGACGAGGCTGCGCGACGACGAACGGCCGCCTCTGCGGGCGCCGCCGTACGGGTCGCCGCCTCCTTCCGGCAGGCGGGTGCGGGTCTGGCCCGTGTCGTCTCCGAGACTCATGCCGCGTACGCCCCCTCAGCGTCGTGCGGAAACACCTCGTACTCCGGGTACTCCACGTACGACGGTAGCCGTGCCGGCTGCCGTTCGGACGCGGTGTGGTGAGTGGACATCAGGGAAACGCAACCTCAGCCGGTGGGCACGACGGGCGGGTGGGATGGAGGGGGAGCCGGGCGTGCCCGGTCGGACCGATGGTGCGGAACCTATACGGCCATGCCGTACACGATGGTGAACAGCGTGCCGAGCGAACCGATGATGAAGACGCCCGTGAGGCCGGCGATGATGAGGCCCTTGCCCTGTTCGGCACTGAACGTGTCCCTCAACGCGGTGGCGCCGATGCGCTGTTTGGCCGCCCCCCAGATGGCGATGCCCAGGCAGATGAGGATGGCGACCGCCATGACCACTTCAATCATGACCTTGGCCTCGTTGCCCAGGCTGCCGAAGGGGCCCCAATCCGGAGCGATCCCGCCGATAATGGTGTTGATGTCTCCCTCGTCGGCCGCGAAGAACATGTAAGTCACCGCCCCTGTATGGGTAGTTCCGCATCCCCTGCGGTGGTGCAGAGGTCAGGCCTCATTGTCGCCGACAATGACGCCGTCGTATGTCGACTTGGCGTCATCCGTTGGCAGGTTTCGTACGAATAGCTTGCCACCGGCGCGCGCCGGACTCCGGCAGGGGCGCGCACCGACGGGTGAAGAGTCGTATCGTCACTCTGTGTATCACGGTGTGTCACGCTGGGCAACGAGGCTCCCGCCGCACTGCTTCTGACGTGCCGTCGGGTTTCTCAGGTCCGGCGCTTTCGGGACCCCCTGAGGGCGGATGTCACCCCTACACTGTCGGGCGGCGGTGGACTGCCGGACGGTGAGGGGTGGTTGACGGTGCGTAAGGCGTGGGTCGCCGTGACTCTTGCCGTCGGTTCCGTGCTCGCCTTCGTCATGGTGCTCGTCATCGGGGTCTACGTCGTCGCCGGGAACATCGTCAACGGGGTGGGCGGCGGGGCCGCCAAGGCGCTGGCCAAGGGGAGCGTGCCGGCCGCGTACCAGCAGCTCGTCTCGACGTGGGGGAACCTCTGCCCCGCGATCAATCCCGCCCTGCTCGCCGCGCAGCTCTACCAGGAGAGCGGGTTCAACCCCAAGGCGCAGAGCCATGCCGCCGCCCAGGGCATCGCCCAGTTCATCCCCGGCACCTGGGCCACACACGGGATCGACGGCGACGGCGACGGGGACCGTGACGTATGGGACCCGAAGGACGCGATCCCGTCGGCGGCGAAGTACGACTGCACCCTCGCGTCCTATGTGAAGGACGTCGGCGGGAATCTGACCGAAAACATGCTCGCCTCGTACAACGCCGGCGCGTACGCGGTGATCAAGTACGGGGGTGTTCCGCCGTACAAGGAGACGCAGAACTACGTCAAGCGCATCCGCGCTCTGGAGCAGAGTTTCGCCGCGCCGGTGGGCCGGGTGGATCCGTCGGAGCAGGCCGCCGGGGCGATCGCGTACGCGCAGAAGAAGCTCGGCACCCCGTATCTGTGGGGCGGCAACGGCACCGCTCAGCAGGGAGGACGTTTTGACTGCTCAGGGCTGACCAAGGCGGCGTACGAGAGCGTGGGGATCACGCTGCCCCGGGTGGCGAACGACCAGTACAACGCGGGCCCGCATCCCAAGCGGGACGAGCTGCTCCCCGGTGATCTGGTCTTCTTCTCGGACGACCTCACCAATTCACGGGCCATCCGGCATGTGGGTATCTATGTCGGCGGTGGGTACATGATCGACGCACCCCGGCCGGGTGCCGTGATCCGATTCGACCCGGTGGACACTCCTGACTACTTTGGTGCCACCCGTGTCACCGAAGATGGCGCGAAAGCATTGCCCACCACGGTGTGAGCGGAGCGTTAACCCTCCCCCTGAGCTGCGGAGATGCGTCTCTCTTCGATAACGTCTGCGTGATCATTCGGTAGAGGGTGGAACGTATCAGCGGGGATCGTGCGTTCCTGTTGTCGTAGCCGAGCCGACGAGCGGATCTGCAGACCACGGGGGTGGCCGGAGCGGCGTGCAATCGTGCGCCGAGAGAGATGACGAAGGGGCCGCAGCACCATGGCTGGACTCGCCGATTCCGGGTCGAACCCCGACGTCGACCTGCTGTACGACATCAACGGCCTTGCCAAGGAAGCGCCGCCGTGGTTCGACCGGATCATGGAGTTCGTGGGCGAGTTCGGCCTGCTGTTCGCCTTGTTGGCGCTGCTGCTGTGGTGCTGGTGGGGCGTCAGGAGGCGGGGCGGCGAGGACGCGGCCCCGACGGTGGCGGCCCTGGTGTGGGCCCCGCTCGCGGCCGGAGTCGCCGTACTGGTCAATGTGCCGATCCGGGGGTTCGTGGAGCGGCCACGGCCGTTCAACGACCATGAGGGTCTGGAAGTTCTCGTCCACGGCAAGGACGACTACTCGTTCGTCAGTGATCACGCGACGCTGTGCATGGCGCTGGCGGTGGGACTGTTCCTGGCCAATCGGCGGCTCGGGATCATCGGCCTGGTGCTCGGACTGCTGGGCGGGTTCATCCGCGTCTACATGGGCGTCCACTACCCGACGGACGTGGTGGGCGGACTCGCGCTCGGTACGGCCGTCGCGCTGCTGCTGTCGCCGCTCGCCATGGCGCTGCTGACCCCGCTGATGCGGGCGATCGAGCGCTCGCCGCGCGGTGGGTGGCTCATCACGTCCCGGAAGTGGCAGGACGGCGAGCGGGGGCGGACGGCCTCCGGCGCGCGCTACGGGGCACCGGGGAGCGGCACGGACCCGGACGAGCGGGATCTGGCCGCCTGACCGACCCCGGTTCCTGACGGAGCCCGTGAGCAGGGCGCCGCGTCCGGCCGGGACGGCGGCATGGGGTGTGTCACTCGGCCGTGTGGTTCTGCGCGTCCGTGCGGGCCTGGCTTCTGGCTCTTCTGGCGGGCCCCCGCCAGCCGCAGGTGCAGCAGGCCAGACAGAAGGGGCCCTGCTCGGTGGTGGTGGTCGTGTGCCGGCCCGGCGGCGGCTCGTCGTCCTGTTGTGCCACGCCGCCCACGGTAGCGCCCGGCGTGTCGGCGTGACGGGGCCCCTTACCGGTCGTTAACCCCGACGACAAGCGGCCCGTGTCGGACGGAGCAGGGGTAGGCAGGCATGGCTCGACGGCAGCAGCACTGGCGGATGCGGGGCGTGATGGCCGGGGTCGGCGTCGTGTGCTGTCTCGGGCTCGGGGTGGCCGGTTGTGCGCGCAGTGATGCCGTGCCCCAGGGAGCACCGGCCGGGGACCCGGTGGAGGTGCTGCGGGGGGCGGCCGAGGCTCTGGTGGAGGCGGGGAGTTCCAAGGCGCGCACCTCCCTCGAGATGGCCACCGGCGGCACCCGGGTCACCATCCGGGGCCAGGGCGTCTACGACTACCGGAAGCGGCTCGGGCGGCTCAAGGTGCTGCTGCCGCAGGATCCGGCGGGGGCCACCGTCCGCCGGCCCATCACCGAGCTGCTCGCTCCCGGAGCGCTGTTCATGAAGAACCGGGGGGCCGGGGTGCCCCCCGACAAGTGGGTACGGGTGGACACGGGGACGCTGTCCGACGGGAACCTCGTCACCGGTGGGGCCACCGATCCGTTCGCCGCCGCCGAGGTGCTGCGTGGGACGCGTGCGGCGAAGTTCGTCGGGCGGACCGAGCTCGCGGGGACGAAGGTGCGCCACTACCGGGGCACCGCCGACCTGGAGGCAGCCTCGCGGGCGGCCTCGGAGGCGAACCGTGGGCCGCTGGGCGCGGCGGCGAAAGGGTTCGCCACCGCACGGGTGCCGTTCGACGTCTACCTCGACGACGAGGGGCGGATCCGCAAGGTCCGCCACCGGTTCAGTTTTGTCAACGGGCGGCAGGACGACCCCGTCGGGGTCGCCTCGACCACGCTGCTGTACGACTTCGGGGCCCCGGCCGACGTACGGCTGCCCGAGGGTGAGGACATCTACGCGGGCCGGATCGCCGCGGAATGAGCCCCGGGCCAGACCGGAAGGGCCGGATGTGACCGGCGGGAACTAGCCCTTCCGTGCCATGCGCGGTGCGTAGGGCGCTCCCTACTCTAGGAAGTCGGTGACGACGGAGAAGAGGTGAGGCGCGTGGCTCTGCTCAGGGGCGGGACGGTTCAGGACCACGTGGCGCTTGCCGAGATCGAGCTGTGCGGCGAGCTGATCATCGCCGCCTCCGCCGCCGAGGACCGGCTCAGCCTGGAGAGCATCGACGAGGTGCTGCGGGTGGCCGAGACGCGGGCGGAGTCCGCCGGGGACTGAGCCCCGGGCGGAGTCCGTCGGTCAGGTGCGTAGCATGCGGGCGATGGCCTGTGTGGCCTCCTTGACCTTGGCGTCGATCTCGTCGCCGCCCTTGACGGCCGCGTCCGCGACACAGTGGCGCAGGTGCTCCTCCAGCAGTTGCAGGGCGAACGACTGCAGGGCCTTGGTGGAGGCGGACACCTGGGTGAGTATGTCGATGCAGTAGACGTCCTCGTCGACCATGCGCTGCAGCCCGCGGATCTGCCCCTCGATGCGGCGCAGGCGCTTGAGGTGTTCCTGCTTCTGCTTGTGGTAGCCGTGGACGCCCCGGTCGTGATCGGTCACGGTCTCCGGGGAGGAGGGCGCGTCCGCGCCGGTTTCGGTGGTCGTCATCGCGTCCTCCTGTGGGTGATGGCCGACATATACCCCTGGTGGGTATATGTTACCGAACTTCGCTGGGTAGGGGCCCCTTGGCCGATGATGGCCCATGGCCTGCGCCACGGCCGGAAACGGGCCTTGGACCGCCCCCGTGCTCATCACTGTGTCCGATGCGCGACACTGGGGGGCGGCCCGTTACACGTGGCCGGATGATGCGCCTAGCATCAGCCTGACCGACACCGATGCAGACCGAGGACCCCACGTGCGCTTTCGTCTGACCCCCAGGGAGACGAGCTTCTACGACATGTTCGCCGCGTCCGCGGACAACATCGTCACGGGCTCCAAGCTCCTGATGGAACTGCTCGGGGCGGACACCTCCGCCCGGGCCGAGATCGCCGAGCGGATGCGGGCCGCGGAACACGCAGGTGACGACGCCACGCATGCGATCTTCCACCAGCTGAACTCCTCGTTCATCACGCCGTTCGACCGTGAGGACATCTACGCCCTGGCGTCCTCCCTCGACGACATCATGGACTTCATGGAGGAGGCCGTCGACCTGGTCGTCCTCTACAACGTCGAGGAACTCCCCAAGGGCGTCGAGCAGCAGATCGAGGTCCTGGCCCGGGCCGCGGAGCTCACCGCGGAGGCCATGCCGCATCTGCGCACCATGGAGAACCTCACGGAGTACTGGATCGAGGTCAACCGTCTGGAGAACCAGGCCGACCAGGTCCACCGCAAGCTGCTGGCCCACCTCTTCAACGGCACGTACGACGCCATCGAGGTGCTGAAGCTCAAGCAGATCGTGGACGTACTGGAGGAGGCGGCCGACGCCTTCGAGCACGTGGCGAACACCGTGGAGACCATCGCGGTCAAGGAGTCCTGAGCCCTTTATGGACACCTTTGCTCTGGTCGTGACCATCGGGGTCGCGCTCTTCTTCACGTACACCAACGGCTTCCACGACTCGGCGAACGCGATCGCCACGTCCGTGTCGACGCGGGCGCTCACGCCCCGGGCGGCGCTGGCGATGGCGGCCGTGATGAATCTCGCCGGCGCGTTCATGGGCTCCGGGGTCGCCAAGACCGTCAGTGAGGGTGTGATCCAGACACCCGAGGGCTCGACGGGCATGGGGATCCTCTTCGCCGCGCTGGTGGGGGCGATCGTCTGGAACCTGATCACCTGGTACTTCGGACTGCCGTCGTCGTCGTCGCACGCGTTGTTCGGCGGAATGGTCGGGGCCGCGCTGGCCGGGGGGACGACCGTCTACTGGGACGGCGTGGTCGACAAGATCGTCATCCCGATGTTCGTGTCACCGGTGGTCGGTCTGCTCGCCGGGTACCTGGTGATGACCGCGATCATGTGGATCTTCCGGCGGTCCAATCCGCATAAGGCCAAGCGCGGGTTCCGTATCGCGCAGACGGTGTCGGCGGCGGGCATGGCGCTGGGGCACGGTCTGCAGGACGCGCAGAAGACGATGGGCATCGTGGTGATGGCGCTGGTCATCGCCGATGTCGAGGACTACGGCGATCCGATTCCGGTGTGGGTGAAGCTCGCTTGTGCCGTGATGCTGTCCGCGGGGACGTATGCGGGTGGCTGGCGCATTATGCGGACGCTGGGGCGGAAGATCATTGAGTTGGATCCGCCGCAGGGGTTCGCTGCGGAGACTACGGGGGCTTCGATCATGTTCGGGTCGGCGTTTCTGTTTCATGCGCCGATCTCCACTACGCATGTGATCACGTCGGCGATCATGGGTGTGGGGGCGACGAAGCGGGTCAATGCCGTGCGGTGGGGAGTTGCCAAGAACATTGTTCTTGGGTGGTTCATCACCATGCCGGCGGCTGCGGTGGTGGCTGCGCTGTCGTTCGGGCTGGTGCATCTGGCGTTCTTGTAGGCGCCCGTGGTGCGAGGGCTGGGCGGGGGGTGTCTGCGCAGCCCGGCGTTTGCGGGGTGCCGCTGCGCCCACCCGTGCCGCCCCAGCGGCACGATTGCCCGCAGTTACGCGGGTGACTGCCCGCAGTTGCGCGGGTGACTGCTCGCAGTTGCGTTGGAAGGGCCCGCCCCGGTTCGGGGGCGGGCCCTTTTGGGCCTCGCGGTGGCACCGCCATGCAGCACCGCGAGGGGATTGGTCAGCCGAAGCGGCCGGAGATGTAGTCCTCCGTGGCCTGGACCGACGGGTTGGAGAAGATGCGGTCCGTGTCGTCGATCTCGACCAGCTTGCCGGGCTGCCCGACCGCCGCGAGGTTGAAGAACGCGGTGCGGTCGGAGACGCGGGCCGCCTGCTGCATGTTGTGCGTCACGATGACGATGGTGAAGCGCTGCTTCAGCTCGCCGATCAGGTCCTCGATGGCGAGGGTGGAGATCGGGTCCAGGGCGGAGCACGGCTCGTCCATGAGCAGGACGTTCGGCTCGACCGCGATGGCGCGGGCGATGCACAGGCGCTGCTGCTGACCGCCGGAGAGACCTGAGCCGGGCTTGTTCAGGCGGTCCTTCACCTCGTTCCAGAGGTTGGCGCCCCTGAGGGACTTCTCGACGATGTCGTCCAGCTGGGACTTCTTGTACTTGCCGTTCAGGCGCAGGCCCGCCGCCACGTTGTCGTAGACCGACATCGTGGGGAACGGGTTCGGGCGCTGGAACACCATGCCGACCTCGCGCCGCACGGCCACCGGGTCGATGCCGGCGCCGTACAGGTTCTCGTCGTCGAGCATGACCTTGCCGTCGACCCGGCCGCCGGGGGTCACCTCGTGCATGCGGTTGAGGGTGCGCAGGAAGGTGGACTTGCCGCAGCCGGACGGGCCGATGAAGGCCGTCACGGAGCGGGGCTCGACGGTCATCGAGATGTCCTCGATGGCGAGGAAGGAGCCGTAGTAGGCGTTGAGGCCGCTGACGTCGATGCGCTTGGCCATGGGTATCACTTCTTCTTTCGGATCGGGAGGCCTCAGCGACCGGTCCTGGGTGCCTTCCAGCGGGCGATGCCGCGGGCCAGAAGGTTGAGGATCATGATGAAGCCGATGAGCGTCAGGGCCGCCGCCCAGGCACGGTCGAACGCGGCGCCGGAGCCACCGCTGTTGGCCCACTGCAGGTAGATGTACATCGGCAGGGATTCCTGCGGGTCCTGGAACGGGTTGGCGTTGATGAAGTCCGTGCCCCAGACCAGCAGCAGCACGGGGGCCGTCTCACCGGTGATGCGGGCGATCGCGAGCATCACGCCCGTGACGATGCCGCCGACCGACGTCGGCAGGACCACCTTCAGGATCGTGCGCCACTTCGGCACGCCGAGCGCCAGGGACGCCTCGCGCAGCTCGTTCGGGACGAGCTTGAGCATCTCCTCGGTGGAGCGGACGACGACCGGGATCATCAGGATCGACAGGGCCAGCGAGCCGGCGAAGCCGGACGGTCCCATGTCCAGGATCAGGATCCAGAGGCTCAGGATGAACAGACCCGCGACGATCGACGGGATGCCCGTCATCACGTCGACGAAGAAGGTGACGGACTTGGCGAGTCTGCCCCGCCCGTACTCGACCAGGTAGATCGCGGTGAGCACGCCGACCGGCACGGAGATCAGGGTGGCGAGGCCGACCTGCTCGGCGGTGCCGAGGATGGCGTGGTAGATGCCGCCGCCGGGTTCGGAGTCGGCGACCACGCCCATCGAGTGGCTGAGGAAGTAGCCGTCGAGAACCTTCACGCCGCGTTCGGCCGTCTCCCAGAGGAGGGAGGCCAGCGGGATCACGGCCAGGAGGAAGGCGACCCAGACCAGGCTGGTCGCGGTGCGGTCCTTGGCCTGGCGGCTGCCCTCGATCCTCGCGGAGATGCCGTAGGAGCCGATGACGAAGAGGACCGCGGCGATGAGGGCCCACTGGATGTCGCTGTCCAGGCCGGCCGCGGCGCTGATGCCGTAGCCCAAGGCGAGGGAGCCGGCGGCGACCGCCCAGGGGAACCACTTCGGCAGGGTCGCGCCGCGCAGCGAGCCGGGCTGGGGGGAAAGGGTTGCTTTGGTCATGCGTTGGCCCCCGAGTACTCCTTGCGGCGGGCGATGATCAGGCGGGCCGCGCCGTTGACCAGCAGGGTGATGACGAAGAGCACCATGCCGGAGGCGATCAGCGCGTCCTGGCCCATCACGGTGGCCTCGTTGAACTTGCTTGCGATGTTCTGGGCGAAGGTGCCGCCGCCCGCGTTGAGCAGGCTGGCGTTGATGTCGAAGGTCGGCGAGAGCACCATGGCCACGGCCATCGTCTCGCCGAGCGCGCGGCCGAGGCCCAGCATGGACGCGGAGATGATGCCGGAGCGGCCGAAGGGCAGCACCGACATGCGGATGACCTCCCAGCGGGTGGCGCCGAGGGCCAGGGCGGCCTCCTCGTGCGCCCGCGGGACCTGGCGGAAGACCTCACGGCTGACGTTGGTGATGATCGGAAGGATCATCAGCGCGAGCAGGATGCCGACGGTGAACAGCGAACGGGCGGGACCCTCGTTCCAGGAGAAGACGCCGGTCCAGCCGAGGTGGGCGTCGAGCCAGCCGAAGAGGCCGTCCATGTGCGGCACCAGGACGAGGGCGCCCCACAGGCCGTAGACGATGGACGGGACTGCGGCGAGCAGGTCGATCACGTACGCGACGACGCCGCCGAGCCGGCGGGGGGCGTAGTGCGTGATGAACAAGGCGATGCCCACCGAGACCGGGACCGCGACGACCATGGCGATGACCGACGACACGACGGTGCCGAAGGCCAGCACCGCGATGCCGAACTCCGGCGGGATGCCGCTGGGGTTCCACTCGAAGGTGGTGAAGAAGTTCGCCTCGTCCTTGCTGATGGCCAGGGAAGCGCGGTAGGTCAGGAAGGCCGCGATGGCGGCCATGAGCACCAGGACGAGGATGCCGGACCCCCGGGAGAGCCCCAGGAATATCCGGTCACCGGGGCGGGTGGCACCGCGCGCGGCACGCCGGTCCGGGGGTGCGGCCGGCCCGGGTGCGGGGGGAGCGGCTGGTTTCTGCGTGGTGATGTCCATCGGGTTCTCCGGTCTGCGGAGCCGCCGGGACGGGCGGCTCGGTCGGAGCCTTCCGGGGCCGGGGGCTCCTGATGGCGGTGCACCGGACGGTGCGGACCGGCGCCGTGGCCGGAGCCGGTCCGCACTCTCGGGTCAGGCGAGGCTCGAGATGGTCTCGCGGACCTTGGTGATGATCTCGTCGGGCATGGGGGCGTAGCCCGCGTCGGCCAGCAGGGCCTGGCCGTCCTTGGAAGCCATGTAGTTCAGGAAGGACTTGGCGGCGGGGAGGGTCTCCGCCTTGTTGCCCTTGTCGCAGGCGATCTCGTAGGTCACCAGGACGATCGGGTAGGCGCCGTCGGCGGCCGGGGTGTAGTCCAGCTCCAGCGCGAGGTCCTTGCCGGTGCCGACGACCTTGGAGGCGCCGATGGCGGCGGTGGCGTTCTCGATGGTCGCCTTGACCGGCTCGGCGGCCTCGGTCTTGACGGCGACGGTGTTCATGCCGTCCTTGGCGTAGGACAGCTCCATGTACGAGATGGCGCCGGGGGTCTGCTTCACCTGCTGGGCGACACCGGAGGAGCCCTGCGCGGACTGGCCGCCCTTGGCCTGCCAGGACTTGCTCGGCTCGTACTTCCAGTCGCCGGGGGCGGCGGATTGGAGGTAGGTGGTGAAGTTGTCCGTGGTGCCGGACTCGTCCGAGCGGTGGAAGGCCTGGATCTTCAGGTCGGGAAGCTTGGCGTCGGGGTTGAGCCTGGCGATCGCATCGTCGTTCCAGTTGGTGATCTTGCTGTCGAAGATCTTGGCGAGGGTCGGCGCGTCCAGGACGAGCTCGCCCACGCCCGGGACGTTGTAGCCGACGGCGATCGGGCCGCCGACCATGGGCAGGTCGATGGCCTGGCCGTCCTTGCAGACCTTCTTGGACTGCTCGATCTCCTCGGCGTCCAGCGCGGAGTCCGAGCCGGCGAACGCGGTCTGGCCCTGGAGGAACGCGGTGACGCCGGCGCCCGATCCGGTCGGGTTGTAGTTGACCTGCACGCCCCTGCACGCCGCGGCGTACTGCTTCACCCAGGCGTCGATGGCGTTCTTCTGGGCGGAAGAGCCGGAGGCCTGCAGCTGGCCCTTGGCGTCGCCGCACTGGATGTTGCCGGCCTGCGTGGTGGCGGAGGCGTCGCCGCCGCCGTTGCCGCCGGTGGCGTCCGAGCCGCACGCCGTGAGGGCCAGGGCGCCGGAGACGGCGAGAGCACCGAGAGCGAGGGCCCGCCGGTTCTTGCGCTGAAGCTTCACTTGAGTTCCTTCCCGTGGCCGCCGTCCTGAATTCGGCGGCGTGCGGAGTGCGGGTGACGCGGTGTGCCCCCTCTTTCGTCGGGCGGACCGCATCGCGTAAGGCCGAAATTAGGCAGAACAGGTGAAGCTGCCGATGGGCGTACATGAACGAGGGGTGAACCCCTGTGGACGGTGCGGTGATATCACGGAACGCTCACGTCGGGACACGGGCAGGTACTGACGGAACGGGACGCTCACCGAGCCGGGCGGAGGGTGGCGAGGAGGGCGTCCACCAGGTCGGCGTCCCCGGGGGTGGTGAGGCGGGCGCGGGCGGCGTCCGGGGGGAGCCAGAGCACGCGGTCGACCTCGTCGTTCGGGGTGAAATCGCCGGCGACGGCTTCGGCAGCCCAGTAGCGGACCCGCTTGGGGCGGCCGTCCACCAGGTAGTGCCTGCTCGGGAGCTCGGCCGTCGGCACGGCGGTGTAGCCCGTCTCCTCGGCGACCTCGCGCAGGGCTCCGGCCAGCGGGTCCTCGCCGGGCTCGAGCTTGCCCTTGGGCCAGGACCAGTCGTCGTACTTGGGCCGGTGGACGAGGCAGAGTTCGAGCTCGCCGGTCACGGGGGAACGGCGCCACAGGACGCAGCCGGCGGCCTCGATGGTGCCGGTGCGGTTCTTGGCGGAGCCCGGGGTGCTCACCGTGTGCCTCCCTCTGACATGCCGATGGCTTCCTTCTGCCACGCACGCTGGAACGCGTACCGCGCTGCCTCCACCTCATGCCGCTGGTCGGCGTGGAGCACGCCCAGGGCGTACGCGGTGGCCGGGGCGATGCGCGGGGTGCGGGCTGCCTGAGCGGCGGCGGCGGCCGCCTCCGAGGCGTCGCGGTGCCGGTCGAGGGCGGCCTCGCTCGCGGCGAGGAGACGGTGGTCGGCGGACGGGGGCGCGCCGGTGTGGAGGACCTCGCGGGCGTAGCGGTGCAGGCGCAGGAGGAGACGGACCTGGTGCCAGGGGGCGTCCTGCGGGTGCGGGGCGGGGGCGGGGGAGAGCCCGTCGATCAGCGCCTCGGCGTTGTACGGGCTGCCCGCGGTGAGCAGGGGCAGCCCGGCGACGGCGTCCGCAAGCCGCTCGCGCGCGGCGTCGGCGAGCGGGCGCAGGTCGGCGCGGGCCGCGGCGGCCGGGGACAGCGGCACCTCGCTGGCGAGGACGGCGACCTTGTCGGCGATCCCGTGGAACCGGGACGACCCGAGGGCCTGGAGCGCGGTGGAGTGCGCCCGGGTCCTGGCCAGCGTCAGCTGGCGGTCCAGCAGGGCACCGGCCTTGGCGGCACCGACGGTGAGGCCGGTCCGGCCGGGCGCGGGGACGGCCCCCGCGGGACGGCCGCCGTCGCCGTGGGGCCCTGCAGGGGCGGGTGTGGGCGTGGGGGCGGTGGCGGTAGTGGCACGCAGGGGCGCATCCTCGGCCCGGTCCGCTGCGGCGACGGCCCGGGCCGGACGGCCGTGAACGGCGAGGGCTGTGCGGCTGGGGGCCAGGTCGCTGGCGTGCCGGTCAGCGGGCGGGGTGGCCGGCGGGTGAGGTGTGGTTGCCGGGGCGCTGGGTGTTTTCGTGGCGGAGGGCACCCCGGGCCCGGGGGTCGTTGTTGTGCCGGACGGGGCGGAGGTCGGCTGGGGCGGGAACGAGGTGGCTCCCGACAGGCGGTGCAGGGCCAGGAGGAGTTGGTTCAGGCGGGTGGCGTACGCGTCTGCCTGGGCCAGGGTGGCGGAGACCCAGGCCAGTTCGGGGCGCAGCGACTCCGACCACTCCGGGTCGAGGACCGGCCGGAAGGTGTGGAGGCCGGCGCTGATGCGGCGGGTCGCGTGCCGGAGCGCGCGTGCCGCCTCGGCGGAAGCTTCCGACCCGGCCGCGCCCGCACCGGTCTCCCGGTGGAGGCGCAGCGCGCGGAGGAAGTCGGTCGCCCAGTCCCGCAGGTAGCCGGCCAGGGCGTCCGCCGGGACGGGCCCGTCCGTCGGGTCAGGGTGTCGCTGTGCCACGCCGGCGCCTCCGGGCGTCTATGAGCATCTCCTGGATGTTGCGCAGGGGCTGGCCGTCCGCGTCCGTGGAGTGCCGGGTCCACTCGCCGTCCGGGCCCAGGTGCCAGGACGCCGTGGTGTCGGACATGCCGGTCTCCAACAGCCGGTTCAGCGCCGCCCGGTGGGCCGGGTCGGTCACCCGCACCAGCGCCTCAATCCGGCGGTCGAGGTTGCGGTGCATCATGTCCGCGCTGCCTATCCACACCTCCGGCTCGCCGCCGTTGCCGAAGGCGAAGACGCGCGAGTGCTCGAGGAAGCGGCCGAGGATCGAGCGCACCCGGACGTTCTCCGACAGGCCCTCCACACCGGGCCGGATCGCGCAGATGCCGCGCACCCAGATGTCGACCGGCACGCCCGCCTGGGACGCCCGGTAGCAGGCGTCGATGACGGCCTCGTCGACCATCGAGTTGACCTTGATGCGGACGTAGGCGGGCCGGCCCGCTCGGTGGTGCTGGGCCTCCTTGTCGATCCGCGAGACCAAACCGTCCCGCAGCGACTTGGGGGCCACCAGCAGACGGCGGTAGGTCTCGCGGCGGGAGTATCCGGAGAGCCGGTTGAACAGGTCGGAGAGGTCCGCGCCGACCTGCGGGTCGGCGGTGAGCACGCCGAGGTCCTCGTAGAGGCGGGCCGTCTTCGGGTGGTAGTTGCCGGTGCCGACGTGGCTGTAACGCCGTAGCGACTCGCCCTCCTGACGGACCACCAGGGACAGCTTGCAGTGGGTCTTCAGGCCGACCAGGCCGTAGACGACATGGCAGCCGGCCTCCTCCAGCTTGCGCGCCCACTTGATGTTGGCGTGCTCGTCGAAGCGGGCCTTGATCTCGACCAGGACGAGGACCTGCTTGCCGGACTCGGCGGCGTCGATGAGCGCGTCGACTATGGGGGAGTCGCCCGACGTCCGGTACAGGGTCTGCTTGATCGCGAGGACGTCCGGGTCGGCGGCCGCCTGCTCCAGGAACGCCTGCACGGAGGTGGAGAAGGAGTCGTAGGGATGGTGCAGCAACACGTCCCGGCTGCGCAGGGCGGCGAAGATGTCGGGGGCCGACGCGGACTCGACCTCGGCCAGGTCGCGGTGGGTGCCCGCGATGAACTTCGGGTACTTCAGCTCGGGCCGGTCCAGGCTGTGGATGCGGAAGAGTCCGGTGAGGTCGAGCGGGCCGGGCAGCGGATACACCTCCGCCTCGCCGACCTTCAGCTCGCGCACCAGCAGGTCCAGCACCTCCCGGTCGATGGACTCCTCGACCTCCAGGCGCACCGGCGGCCCGAAGCGGCGCCGCATGAGTTCCTTCTCCAGTGCCTGCAGCAGGTTCTCCGCGTCGTCCTCCTCGACCTCCAGGTCCTCGTTGCGGGTGAGCCGGAAGGCGTGGTGCTCCAGCACCTCCATGCCGGGGAACAGTTCCTCCAGGTGCGCGGCGATGACGTCCTCGATGGGGACGTAGCGGCCGGGGGAGCTCTCCAGGAAGCGGGACAGCAGCGGCGGCACCTTCACCCGGGCGAAGTGCTTGTGGCCGGTGACGGGGTTGCGTACGACGACGGCCAGGTTCAGCGACAGACCGGAGATGTACGGGAAGGGGTGCGCCGGGTCGACCGCGAGGGGGGTCAGGACCGGGAAGATCTGGTGCCGGAAGAGCGTGAAGAGCCGGGCCTGCTCCTTCTCCGTGAGCTCGTTCCAGCGGACCAGGTGGATGCCCTCCTCCGCGAGCGCGGGGGCGACGTCCTCGTGGTAGCAGGCGGCGTGCCGGGCCATCAGCTCGCGGGAGCGCGCCCAGATCATCTCCAGCACCTCGCGCGGCTGGAGCCCGGACGCGGTGCGGGTGGCGACGCCGGTGGCGATGCGGCGCTTCAGACCGGCCACGCGGACCATGAAGAACTCGTCCAGGTTGCTGGCGAAGATCGCGAGGAAGTTCGCGCGCTCGAGGAGCGGGGTGGCGGGATCCTCGGCGAGTTCGAGGACGCGCTCGTTGAAGGCGAGCCAGCTGTGTTCCCGGTCGAGGAAGCGGCCCTGCGGCAACGGGGCGCCGTCCGTGTGCGACTCTTCGTAACCGTCGAGGCCGGCGTCGATGTCGGGTTCCAGGTCGGAGACCACTCCGGCCACGGTGTGCGGTCGGTGGGCGGCGATGGAGCCCACGGAGGGCTGCGGGTGCTGTACCTGTGCCTGGGTGCTGGGCTGGCTCATGGCCCCATTGTTCCGCGCCGGCAGCGTTACGGGCGCATCGGAAAGCGCGGGTGAGAGCGGCGGGGGTGGTGAGGCGTCCCCGTTCCGCCCGTTCACCCGTCGGGGCGGTGCGGGCTCTGGCACGGCGGGAGTCATTGGCCGAGCGTCGCAAGCCTGTTTGAATCAAGGGTTACGGAGACATGACGTATGGGACAGCGGGAGGCGACCCAGGGGGTGCGGCCCTACGGCGCGGGGCCTGGAGGGACGACGGCCACCGTACGTCCCTCCCCTCCCCCTGGCAGGCACGGACGTACCGGCGGATCCGTCAGGCCGTACGGCGGCGCAGTACCGCGGACGCGGCGGCCGTAGCGAGGGCGGGCGAGGGCCACGCGGGTGCTCCGCTCGCCGGAGATTCCCCGGGGCCCTGCGCCCCCCGGCCGCCGGCATCACCGTCGAGGCGGCGGCGGTCCTCGCCCTCGCCCTCACCGGGTCGGCGTTCGCGATCCACCGCGGGGACAGCGCCCGGCCGGGTCAGGCGGTCGCCGGGTTTCTGCTGGTCTCGGCGATCCTGGGGGCGGTGCTGAGTCCCGGGAGCTGGGCGCTGTTCGTGACGCCGGACGACCCGAGGTGGGCGGCCGCCCACGACCGCTGGACGCTGCTGCTGTGCGTGGTCCTGGCGGCGGGCGCGGTGTGCGCGATGGAGCCGGTACGACGGTTCCGGCTCCGGTTCGGGTTCCGGCTCCGGGGGCTCATGTCTCCGTCCGGTACATCAGATCCGTCTCGTACGTGACGAAGCCCAGCCGCTCGTAGACGGAGACCGCGGCCTTGTTGTCGGCGTCGACGTAGAGCATGGCGGTCGGCAGTCCCTTGCCCGCCAGGTGCCGCAGCCCGACCGCGGTGAGGGCCTTGCCGAGGCCGCTGCCCTGGGCGTCGGGGCTCACACCGAGGACGTACACCTCGCCGAGCCCTTCCGCCTGGTGCACCTTGGTCCAGTGGAAGCCGACGAGCCGGCCGTCGGCGTCCTCGGCGAGGAAGAAGCCCTCGGGGTCGAACCACGGCTCGGCCATACGGTCGTCGAGGTCGCGCTGCGTCAGTGAGCCCTGCTCGGGGTGGTGGGCGAAGGCGGCGGCGTTCAGCGCGAGCCAGGCCGCGTCGTCCTGGCCGGGCACGAACGTACGGATGCTCACGCCCTCCGGCAGCACCGGCTCCAGCAGATCCAGCCCGGCCAACGGCCGCCGCATCTGCCGCAGTTCCCGGAACAGCGTCAGACCGAGCACCTGCGCCAGATGCCGGGCGGCGGAGTGACCGCCGTGCGCCCACACCCGCAGCCGCTTCCCCGAGGCGGCGAGCAGCGCGGAACCGAGCGCCCGCCCGTGCCCGCTGCCCCGGTGGGACGGATGCACGACCAGCTCGGCGGCCGGCGGCTCCACCGGATCGGTGTCCTCCAACTGGGCGTATCCGACGAGTTCGTCGCCGACGAACAGCAGCAGATGCGAGACCCCTTCCCGCTCCCCGCCGCGCAGTTGCAGCCGCCCCTGCTCGGACACCGCCTGCTGACCGTCGGTCCGGGCGGCGTCCGCGAGCAGGGCGAGAACCGCGTCGGTCTGCTCGGGGGAGAGCGCGGCGTAGGTCTGGAGCGAACGGGGCCGGCCGGGCCGCGCGAAGTCGTCGTCGCTGGTCATGCCTACGAGGGTAAGGGGACGGTGCCGGGGGGTGCCGTAATGCGGACGGCAGGGGCGCGCTCCAAGGAAGACACGGGCGCCGACGAAAGATAAACCAGGTCGTAACCCTGAAGCCCCTGTCGCGCTACGCGCGTTGACTCTAGGCTGCGCCGGTACCCACTCGGACCCACAGGGGGGCGCATGCCAGCCACATCCCCGGCGCACCACCAGCGCCGCAGACGCCGTACGAACCGTCTCCTCGCGACCGCCGCCGGTGTGCTCACCGCCGGAGCGCTGGCCGCCGCGGCCCTGCCCGGATCGGCGACCGCGGGCGAGAACCACCACCGCTACCAGGACATCCAGCTCCTGTCGTTCAACGATCTGCACGGCAACCTGGAGCCCCCGTCGGGCTCTTCCGGCCGGGTCAGCGAACTCCAGCCGGACGGCACGACGAAGACCATCGACGCGGGCGGTGTCGAGTACCTCGCCACGCACCTGCGGGAGGCCCGTAAGGGCAACCGCTACTCCATCACCGCCGCCGGCGGTGACATGGTCGGCGCCTCCCCCCTGATCTCGGGCCTCTTCCACGACGAGCCCACCATCGAGGCGCTGAACAAGCTCGACCTGGACGTCACGTCGGTCGGCAACCACGAGTTCGACGAGGGCGCGCGCGAGCTGGGCCGCCTCCAGAACGGCGGCTGCCACCCGGACGACGGCTGCTACGCGGACAAGGAGTTCAAGGGCGCCGACTTCCCGTACCTGGCGGCCAACGTCCTGAACGAGAAGACGAAGAAGCCCCTCCTCAAGCCGTACTGGGTGTGGAAGCAGAAGGGCGTCAAGGTCGGCTTCATCGGCGTGACGCTCGAGGGCACTCCGGACATCGTCTCCGCCGAGGGCGTGAAGGGCCTGTCCTTCAAGGACGAGGTCGAGACGATCAACAAGTACGCCGGAGAGCTGCGCCGCAAGGGCGTGAAGTCCATCGTGGCGCTCATCCACGAGGGCGGCTTCCCGGCCTCGTCCGCCTACAACTACGACTGCGACTCCCCGGGCGCCGGCGACGGCATCTCCGGCCCGATCGCGGACATCGCGAAGAAGGTCACGCCCGACGTGGACGCGCTGGTCACCGGCCACACCCACGCGGCGTACGCCTGCACCATCCCCGACCCGTCGGGCAAGCCGCGCACGGTCACCTCGGCCGCGTCCTTCGGCCGCCTCTACACCGACACCACGCTGACGTACGACCGCCGGACCGGTGACATCGCCCGTACGGCGGTGAAGTCCGCGAACCACGTCGTCACCCGGGACGTCCCCAAGGCGCCCGACATGACCCGCCTGATCGACAAGTGGAACACCCTCGCCGCCCCCATCGGCAACCGCCCGATCGGCTACATCTCCGGCGACATCGTGCGCGACGGCACGGAGTCCCCGCTCGGCGACCTCATCGCCGACGCGCAGCTGGAGTACGGCAGGACGCTGGACCCGGAGACCGACCTGGCCCTGATGAACCCCGGCGGCATCCGCGCCTCCCTCACCTACGCGGCCGGTGGTGGCGAGGGCGACGGCGTGGTGACGTTCGCCGAGGGCTTCACGGTCCAGCCGTTCGCCAACACGGTCAACCTCCAGGACTTCACCGGGGCGCAGCTGATCCAGGCCCTGAAGGAGCAGGTCAGCGGCCCGAACGAGGCGGCCCCGAAGATCCTCCAGATCTCCTCCGGCCTGACCTACACCCTGGACCTGACGAAGACGGGCGCGGACCGCGTGGTCACGGACTCGATCCGGCTGAACGGCTCGCCCATCGACCCGGCCGCCACCTACCGCGTCGCGACGAACAGCTTCCTCGCGGGCGGCGGCGACGGCTTCCCGACCCTGGGCCAGGGCACCAACGACCTGGTCGGCGAGGACGACCTGGCGGCCCTGGAGCAGTACCTGACCGCCAACTCGACGCCGGCGACCCCGATCGCCCCGCCGAAGGCAGACCGCATCACCATCGTGCGGTGAACACTGACGGGGCCGGTACGAGGCGTGTTCACCGCCTCGTACCGGCCCCGACGCATGTCAGCCCTCTTTCGGGTGAGCCCGAGAGGGCCGCTGTGGTGCGGCGATGGTGAATCCATGGCAGAGCGCACCACCATCCAGGTGACCCGGAATACCCGCGACCGCCTCGCCCAGCGAGGCATGACGCTTGGACAGTTGGTAGAGCAGTTGGCGACGCAACAGCTCACCGACGACCAGATCGCGGAACGCGTGGCCGCCACGCGCGCGGTGCTGCGTGAGCGGATGGGATGCACGCTGACCGACGAGGAGTTCGACCGAGGGCCGGACGTCCTGGCCGACATCTGCGCGATGGCCGCCGAGAAGATGCTCGTACAGCCAAACTGGGTCGTGTGATCTCCTCGACACCAGTGCTGTCGTCTGAGGCGGCCAAGGTCGTCACGCAGTGCCGTATACCCGTCCCGGTCAGGCATTCCGGCATAACCTCACGGCCTGTACGAGCGCCACGACGATACGGTCCTTGCGGTGAAGCTTCAAAAGCCCTTCGTTGTCGAGCAGGAGGGTGTCTGGCATCAGACGGCGGTCCTGCCGGACTGCCGGTTGTCGTGGCGCAGCAGTGCGCGGGCGGCCTCGACCTCCTCGCGGGTGAGCTCGTCGCTACCGGTCTCGAAGGCGGCGACGATCTCGCGAAGCTTGTCCATTCCTCAGCGAAGCCACCGGCATCCCCCGCCGCACCCTCCAACGCATCGAACGCGGCGAATCCGACCTTAGCTTCAGCGAGCTGCTGCGCACCACGGCCGACCACGACACCCGCGTCTTCGTCCTTGTGGACTGGTACCGGTGGGCTCGCCACAAGGCACCTGTTCGCACGCCTGCGCCCTCGACATCCGCTAGCGTACGAGCGAGCCCAGCACGGCCCAGACGGGAGCTTTGTGAACAATGCGCACCCTTACACCCCGGATGGTGACCGCATCCCGCCCGGGGATGCTGAAGAGCTGTCAGCAGGGGAAGCGCGTGGCCTCTCAGACCCAGAAGCTCGACCCGGCCGCCGTAGGAATCCGCTGCGGTGCTCGAAGCAGCGATGGAAGGCTTCAACCCAGGCGAACGGCAATAGGGTCGAGCAGCATACAGTGGCGCAAATCGAGCTACAGCAACGTGGACGGGGGGACTGTCTCGAGGTCGCGGACGGCTCCCTCGGAGCTGTGCACGTCCGGGACAGCAAATACGCGGAGGAGGGCCCGGTCCTGATGCTCACCACGCTCGCCTGGACCCAATTCGTGGCAAGCCTCAAGCGCGATTCGTCGTAGGAGCGGTGCCGGGCCGTGGCGATTCTCCGTCCACGGCCCGTGGGAAGCAGGCGAGTCTCGGAGTCGGTGGCCCGGAGCCTGAGCCGCAGCTCCGCTCCGAGCGCTACCCGGCACGCCACATCAGCGTCTTCGCGGCCTTGCCCTCCCCTTGGAACGACACCATCGCCGGGCGGTCTCCCTCGGGGAGCAGATGGACGGTGCACAGCCTAAGCGTGGCTTTCGGCTCCAAACGCGTGTTGGGGACGCTGCCCCGGCACTGGTCGATGCCTTCGCCCTGGGCGGCGGGGGAGAAGTCGAACAGGGAGACCGGCTGAACCTCTCGGCCTGCGACGGTGCGCAGTTCGACGCCGTCGTCCATGGTCGGCAACAGCTTCTCCTTGCCGACGTTGCGGTACTCGAAGGTCACGTACCAGGGCACGAGGTTCTTCTGGGTGTTGCTCAGCTGGTAGTTTCCGAGGTCCCTGATGCTCCCGGCGCGCACGCCTTTCAGCGCGACACGGATGGGTACGGTGCCGCTCTTGGCGGTGACGCCCTGGTAGGAGGAGTCGGCGGTCGTGCCGACGGCGAGCAGTGTGCCGTCGTCGCCGGTGCCGTCACCGACCTTCCACAGCAAGGTCTCGCCGGAGTCGTCGGAGTAGGCGATGTGGGCGGGGGTGTGCCCCTCGGGCAGCAGCACCAGTCGGCACACCGTGGCGGTGCCTGCGGGCGGTACCGCGGCGGGGCCGGCTTGCTCGCAGTTGTCAGGGAGGGGGTATCTGGACGCGGTGGCATCATGGTTGGTGTCCCACAGGCGGATCGCAGTGCCTGGTGTGCCGTCCGCCAGGGTGACCGTGAAGTTGGCCTCCGGGTCGGGCCGGGCAATGGCGTCCGACGCGGTGTTGGTGTAGGTGACGGTCAGGTAGTACGGGACCATCCCCGTCAGGCCCTCATCCAGAAGGACGTGGTCGAGGTCGGCCGCGGTGCCGCGCGCGAGCCGTTGGGGCGCGAGCGTGAGCTGATGGGCCTTGTTCTCGTCCGTCCATGTGGCCTTCCGCGCGGTCGACTCCACTGGCAGCGCGACGGGTGTACCCGAGGCCTTGCCGGAACCCGACTCACTGGTCGCGGTGGAGTCCCCGCCAGTCCCGCAGGCGACCAGCGCGAGCAGTCCAGCCCCCGTGATCGCGGCCATCGTTGTGCGCGTCCGCATGTGCACCCCCATGCTGTTCCAGTCTTCGGTTCGAACAACGCGGATATCCTATGTGCCGTACTGCGGCGGCCCTTTCGCCCCGGTCACCACACTCACACCTTGACCCAGCGATTTTGAGTTGCGGGTATCAGGTGGCAGCGTCACCGGAGTGCCGGCGGGCGTGGCGCAGAAGGGTGCGGGCGGCCTCGATCTCCTCGCGGGTGAGTTGGTCGTGCTTGGTGCGGAAGTCAGTGACGAGCTCTCGCAGCTTGTCCATGGCCACCCGGTGCTCCGCAGATTGGCGACGTAGTGTGCGGCGGCAGCGGCGGACTGTTGATGAGCGGGTGGGGAAGGTGTTCGTCTGTCACGCGCTGTACTGCGCCCTGCCGCGTCCGGAATTCACCGGCATGTCCATTCTGCTCACGGACCACGAAGAGGCATACCCACCCGGCGTGGTCACGGTCGACATCGACTCCCCCGGAATGCTCGGTTTCCACTGAGACCTGGTCCGACCTCGACCAGGGTCGCTAATCGACCCACACCACAGCCTGCGCGACGATCACCCGTTCACCGTCGAAGGTGACGGCAGGCCCTTCGTGCAGCCTGTAGCCCATGTCCAGCGCCTCGCTCACCCGGCGGCAGAACGCCGAGTCGTCGGGACCGGTCAGTACGCGGTAGACGGGCAACCCGTCCGGTGGTGTCGACATACGCCCACCGTGCCACACGGTTGAGCGGGCGGACGAAAAGACCTGGCCCGTCAGTAGCGGAAGCCGATGACGCCGAAGCCCGGCTGGGCCTGGGCGTGACGCAGCCACCCGATGCACTGCATGACCGCGTCCACGACCTCGGGCTCGAGAGGCGGCGGGTCCTGGCGCCCCTCGTCGACGGCCCGCTTGGTCGCCTCGAACTGTTCGAGCGCCTCGGCTATGCGCTGGGGCGTCCACTCACCGCAGTCCACGATGTAGGTGGACGGCAGCGGGGCCGGCAGGCTGCCGAAGCCGAAGTCCTCGACGGACACGGCCGTGATCCCCAGCGCCTTCATCCCCTGGTCGACGACCGACAGCCAGTCGCCCCGGTGGGGCGTGAAGCAGTGGTTGGGCAGGAACGACCCGGTGAGCGAACACAGCCGCTCGTAGGCGTACGCGTACTGGAAGGCGTACTCACGGTCCGCGCTGAAGGGCCCACCGTGGACGACCGCGTGCAGTGCCTCGTACGCGGTGGGCGCACCCTCCTGGATGCTGTCCCGGAACTGGTCGTCCGCGCGCTCCAGTTGCTCCGCGAAGTTGGTACGGATCACCTCGAGCAACTGGTCGTCGCGGGAGCCGATGAGGGCACGCGTGGCGGCGACGTCGAGCAGGTAGACACTCAGCGACGAACTCATGCGACGAATCTAGAGCCACCCTCTGACATCCCGACGCCGCTCGACCGCTTCGCGCCAACTCCCCCGATTCACATTGCGCTTGCAACCTCGGTGCGACAGGATGTTCGAGCGCGTGTGAGGCGCAAGTGCCGTACGGGGGTGGGTTGATGAAGTTTGACATGGGGTCGACGACGCTGTCGGAGCTGGGGAAGAGCACCGTCGGGTCGGTTGATGATCTGGGGACTCTGATCCGGTGGCTGATCCAGGCGGCGGAGCCGTTGGAGGGGAAGTTCAACGGGGCCGGCAAGGCGGCGTTCGACACGTTCAAGCTGCATGCGGACGAGATCACGAACGATCTGAACGGTTCGCTGAACGCCATCCTGGGCGGTCAGGCCGGTATGGACACGGCGTTCGGGACCGGTGACCAGGAGCTGGAGACCAACGCTCACCAGAACATGGGGTCGGCGAACTTCGACGCCGCGCGGTTCGGGGCGCGGTAGGCGACGACTCCGTCGTTCAATGGTCAACTTTGCTGTTTTCTAGGGGGAAGTGAGTCATGGGGCAGAACCTGGACCGGCGTGCGTATGACACGGGTGCCTCGGGTGAGGTGCAGATCAGTCTGCATGGGGTCATCGGGCAGTTGGAGCGTGTGCTGGCCGACCGGGACCGGGCGGTGAAGGCCGCGATGGCCGACTTCACGGCCGACGGGGTCGCCGACGAGTACCACGGCAAGGAGCAGCGCTGGCACCGCGCGGCCGGCGAGGTCCGCGAGATCATCCGCCTGGTGCGCACCACGATGGAGCAGAACGACGGCACCGCGCAGTCGACGCTGGCCCGGGCGCGCGCGGCCGTCGACAACATCGGCTGAGGCGGGGTCGGCTGACGCATGACGGGGTGGGACATATCGCCGTCCGGTGTCGAGTTCGTGACCTCGCTGGTCCAGGACGCGATGGACGACGTGGCCAAGGACGTGAAGGCGTACGGCACGGATGTGGAGAGTGCGGCCGTGGCGGCCGGGACCATCAGCGGGCCGTACCGCGGTGCCGCGCCGACCGGGCCCATCGGGGCGGCGCTGGCATTGTTCGTGGAACGGACCGCCGGTGACGTGCTGTTCCTCCGGGCGCGGGCGGCCAAGTCGGTGAACGGCGCGCATGAGGCGACGGCTCATTACGTGCTCGGTGACGAGGAGATGGCCGCGCGTGCGCAGCGAAGGGCGCTGGCGGCGCCGAAGATCGATCTGCCGGGCAAGGGTGAGGGTGAGGGGGAGGGCGGGAAGTGATCAGCCCGGGGGGAATACCGCAGTTCACGGGCGATTTCGACGAGTTGGACAAGGACGTCTCCGCGCTGCGCAGCGACGCGATCGGCATCCGTAACGGGGGCGCGGACGTGCACTCGCGCTTTCAGATGCTGGGGGCGTTCTACACCGCGCCCGAGGCCGACACCCTGTTCGCGACCACTCGGCCGGTGATGGACAAGGCCGACACCTTCGCCGCGAAGCTCGAAACCGTGGCCGACGCGCTGGACACGTTCGCCATCGAGGCCCGTCCGCTGGCTGAGCGCCTGAAGCAGCTCAAGGCGGACGCCGTCGCGTTCACGGACAGTGTCGAGGGCGACGACGACTGGACCGAGGACGAGAAGAAGGTCGACCGGAACAAGCAACTCATCGATGACGTGACGGCCACGCAGTCCGCCTTCCAGGACGCGGAGCGCCGTGCGGCGAGCAAAATCACGGCGGTCGTGGGCGGTCCCGCGTTCGTGACGGATGACGGCAGCGGGCTCGTCAAGCGGAACACGGTGCCGTACGGCTATGACCCCGCGTTGTTCGAGGGAGCGAAGGAACTGCCCTGGGGCAGCGTCGACGACAAGACCTACGAGTCATGGAGCCTGGGCTGGTTCGGCCACGGGGCCAAGAGCCTGGTCTGGGACGGCATCTACAAGGACGGCATCGAAGCCGCGGCCAAGGGGTTATGGGCGCTGGGCACCGGGGACGGTGAGGCGTGGAGCGGCCTGAAGGACGTAGCCACCGGCATCGGCCTCTACACCATCACCCCCTACGACGCCTTCATGGACTGGGCCGTGGGCCCGGACAAGGAGAGCGCGGACGAGGTCAGGGCGAAGAAGGCGGCCAAGGAGTTCGCCAAGGGGATCGTCGCCTGGGACCAGTGGGAGGAGAACCCGGCGCGCGCCACCGGCACGGTCCTCTTCAACGTCCTGACGCTGGGCGCCGGGCCCTTGGCGGCGGCGTCCAAGGCAGGCAAGGGAGGCCTGGCCTCGAACGCCGCCGGCGCCGCCGCCAAGGCCGGGCTGTACATGGACCCCCTGTACGTGGGCCTCAGGGCCACGGGCGCGGCCGCGGGCAAGCTGCCGAAGCTGTCCGACCTCACGTCGAGGATCACCACGGGCGCGGGCACCGCGGCGGACGCACAACGCGTCCACAGCGTCATCGAACTGGAGGACGGCTCCAGAGTCGTCATCGAGAACGGTGAGTTCATCGCCTACGACAGGCAGGGCAATGTCGTACCAGAGGCGGCGAGGCAGGAACGATCCTCCGACGTTGACCACACAAGTCCGGAGCAATCGGTAAGCCGAGAAAGAGACCTCGTTGGTGTTGCTGGCAGGAACTCCTCGCAACACGTAGGTGGAGCAGGGCCGGACACGCCGACTGACGTCGGTTATGGGACGTCTCGTAGCACCGGAGGTGCGGAAACGTCTCGTTTCGATGGCTCAAGCGATAGCGGTCGAGCAGTTGGCGACGGGGTGACGGTCGAAGGGTCGGCCGCGTCGTCAGGCCGTGGCCAGGACGGATCTCAATCTGGTGGAGACGGGGAACTCCCGGCTGACGAGGTGAAGCGCAGACAGGACGAACTCGTCAAGAAGGCAAATGACCCGGAGTGGCGCAAGAAGTACTACGACGGCCGTGGTCATCGGATTTCCAAGAACACTGTGATCAACGGCGTCGAACTTCCCATAATAAAGCAGCTCGAAAACGGTATGTGGGTCGCGAAATACGACGTTCCGAGTGGCCCGTCCGAGGTGAAGCTCGGTTCGCATCCGCTCGGGCCGGAAACTGTTCCCGAGGGTAACCTTGCGGAACTTGACAAGGCGGCTGCCAATCGAACGTTGTCACTCGAGCTCACTAATGCGGAGAAGGCCTTCAAGAAGAGTGAAACTCCAGAAGCGTCGGATGCTCTGGCGAGGGCTCGAAACGCATATGCTGATCAACTCGGGGGCAGGCCGAACAACAGCAAGATTGCCGAAGAGCTCGGTGAGAAGGCCGTCCGGCTCCATGTTGCGCCGCGCCAGTTCGGTGAGGCTGTGGAAGTTCCTCTGCCTAAGACGCCCAACGGTGCCGATGCGTTCGACCTGGTTTACGATCGCGGTGACGGTAGATACCTTATCGTCGAGGCCAAGGCTCCGTCGGGCGACCTGGACTGGCGTAATGGCGTTGCCGATCCGGAGGACCCATCGAACCCGCACGTCGGCGACGATGGCGGGGCCAAGGGTATGAGGGTCAAGCAAGGTACTAGGCTCTACGTTCGCTCGATCCTGGGTCTGATGGCGCGGAGGGGCGGAAGGGATGCTGAAATAGCGGCGGACCTGCGTAATGCGCTCAAAGCCGGAAAGCTGGAGTATGCCATGGTCAAGGCGCAGCAGCCGAATGGTACGTCCTACGCCGGTGCCGTGTTCGAGTATCTCAAGATTTAGCTGGAGGAGAGTGAGTGGTCAGTCGCATTCCACGCCATGCCTTCGGCACGGACGACGTTGCCAATGCCATTGCGCCAATCGTCAAGAGTGCCAAGGAAGTGCTGGACGAACTGGAGACATCGGAGTTCGACCGCTTCGATGCGTTGGACTACACGCTGGCCGTCGCCAAGTGGCGATGCCTGTCGGATCCCAGAGCGGAGCAATTCGTGACGTGGGAGGCGTGGGTGAAGGCTATGCAGGTGGGCTGTGCCCTGTTCGACTCAGGCATGGCAACCGAAGGCCCAGTTTCATGTCGTATCGGAGTGGATGGTGAGGTCAAGAACCTGCCTGCCACAGGGCCTCAAGAATACCTCCATGCGGGAAATTGGCTTACTGCCTATTACTTGGCGGTCGTTTGTCGGGAGAATGAGCGCGTCGATCGGCTGGCTCGTGTTCCGGTGTCGTTTCTCCGTGCCTCGGGAGTGGAGTTCGACGAGTACATTTACGCATGGGTGGAAACACTTCAGCATGCATGGTTCCGGCGGCGCGAGATGTGGGACACCCTCGTCACCGCTGTGAATGCCACTGACCCCGACCCTGCGCACATCGCCGGTCGAGAGTTGATGCTGAAGATCCTCTACCCGCCCCTCGAACTATTCCACCGCTACCAGCGCCGGGACGCCGAGCGGTTCAACGCCGCTCTCGTCGATGCACTCGCGTGGCACAAGGAGTACTGGAGTGCGGACGAGGCGCGGTCCAAGGATGGTGAGGGGTTGGTTGCCCTTGCTCCCCTTGCCATTGCCTGCATGGCGCACGATGCCGGTTTGCCGATCGAGGTCGAGTCGGAGTACCTGCCCAAGGAACTCCTGCAGTTCGGCTGGGTCGGCGAGGTGGATACGTGATCAATGAGGTACGGGGGCGGGTGACTGGCCTGTGACAGCCCAGGACTACGACAACCAGCTGCTCGAGTCCGTTGCCGTCCGGCGTCGACGCCTGCGGGATGCCTTGCTGTTCGGGGTGCAGCGGCAGCGGCGGACTGTTGATGAGCGGGTGGGGAAGGTGTTCGTCGGGGTGGTGATCGCCGCTGTGGTGTGTGCCGGGTGTGTGGGGTGGTCGTTTCTCTCGCATCGGGTGATCGGGAAGGATCCGTACTCCGCGCCCGCGCCTGGGGTGTCCTCCTCCGCGCCCTCCAGTCCCTCTTCTCCTCGGTGATAGGTTCGAATACGTGGTAGCCGTGGGGGATTTGAGCCGGTCTGTGACCAAGGGTCGTACAGCGCTCAGTCGGGTCACGCTCGTCGGGGAGCGGCGGCGCGTCGACCTGGTGCTGCCGGCCCGGGAGTCCGTCGGGGTCCTGTTGCCCGAGATCATGCGCCTGCTCGACGACCGGGTGGGCGAACGCCCCGAGTTGCGGCACCTCGTCACCCCCGACGGCTCCGCACTCGCCCACGACAGCACCCTCGAGTCGGCCGGAGTGGCCGACGGGGCCGTGCTGCGGCTGGTGCGCGTCGAGGACGCGCCCTCGGCTCCCGTCGTGCACGATGTCAGTGACGAGGTCGCCGAGGATCTCGCCGTACGCGCCTGGCGTTGGCGGCCCGAGGTGCGGCGGGTCGTCGCCGCGGGCGCGAGTGCGGGGTGGGCCCTGACCGCCGGGGTGCTGGCGCGGGATCATTTCGACCTGGCGGGCGTGGGTGCGCTGCTCCTTGTCGTCGCGGCCGTCTGTGCACTCGCCGGCGCCCTCTCCGGACGGGCGCGGCGGTATGCGCCGGCCGGGAGTCTGCTCGTCACCGCCGGTGCGGTCGGGGTGCTGGGCGTGTGGACCGCGGCCGACGCCCAGGAGTGGGACGGTGCCGTCCGGCTCGCGGGGGTGGTCGCCGTGGTGGCCGGTGTGCTGGCGCTCGCCGGGTGGTTCACGCCGTTCGGGCGTGGGGCGTTGGTGGGCGCGGGGAGTGCCGTCGGCTGTCTGGTGGTGTGGGAGGCCGCCGTCGGGTCGCAGGGAGGGGCCGGTGACGCCGCCCAGCAGACCCACGTGGGTGCGCTGATCGTGCTGGTGTCCGTCGTGCTGCTCGGGCTGCTGCCGCGGCTCGCGCTGATGGCGTCCGGACTCACCCGGCTCGACGACCGGCGCACCGGTGGTGCGTCCGTCAGCCGGTATCAGGTGGGAACCGCGCTCGCCGCGACGCACCGGGGCCTGGTGCTCGCCACCGTGGCGCTCGCCGTCTCCGCCGCCGCCGGCGGGGTGCTCGTGCTGCGGACCGTGTCCGTGTGGACGGTTCCGCTGGCCGCCGTCGTGGTCGTCGCGCTCGCGCTGCGGGCCCGTGCCTTCCCGCTGGCCGCGGAGGTCGTGGTGCTGTTCACCGCTTCCGCCGTCGTCGCCGTGCGGCTCGTCATGGTGTGGCTGGAGCACGGTTCGGCGGCCGGCGGGCCCCTCGCCGTACCGGTGCTGTTGGCGGGCGTCTGCCTCGCCGTCCTGGGCGCCGAACCCGCCGAGCATGTGCGGGTTCGGCTGCGTCGGCTCGGGGATGTCGTCGAGTCCGTCGCCGTGATCGCGCTGGTGCCGCTGGTCATCGGCGTGTTCGGGGTGTACGGGCGGCTGCTCGGCACCTTCGCCTGAAGGGGCTGGGGAGGAGCATGACCGGGGGAGGGGACTGGCAGCGCGATCTGCTGTGGGAGTTGACCGAGGAGGAGACGGTGGACAGGTCCCCGGCGCCCGCTCCCGCGAAGGCTCCCGACCCAGTGCCGCCCGCCGTCGACCGGACCGCCGCCGCATCCCGGCCCCCGTCCGCCGGCGACCCGCGCCTGCCCGCAGCCGCCGACGCGCCCACCCCCGCCTCCCTCCCCACCATCGACCCCCGCCTCGCCATCGCCCTGGGCCGCCCCCAGCACGGCGACCCCGTCACCCGTCGCGCAGGGGCCGGGCTGCGCCGGCTCACCTCCTCCGCCGCCCGGGACGTGACACGGCTGACGGAGCTGGCAAGGGAACTGCAGCAGCCCGTCACCACGGGGCGGGTCGTGGCCGTCACCTCCATCCGCGGCGGGGTCGGCAAGTCCACCGTGTCCGCGCTGCTCGGCCGCACGCTCAGCCACTACCGGCACGACCCCGTCCTCACTCTCGAAGCCGACGCCGCGCTGGGCACCCTCGCCACGCGGATGGGCGCCGAGACGGTCCGCTGGTCGTGCGGCGACCTCGCCCGGATTCTCACCCCCGCCATGCAGCTCACCGACATCACCGGCTACCTCCTGCCTGTCGCCGACGGCGGCTGGCTGCTGCCCGCGAGCCAGGGACGGGTGGGCGCGCCGCTCGACGTACCCACCTACCGCACGGTGACCCTCGCCCTGCGCCGCTACTTCGCCGTCACCGTCGTCGACTGCGAGACGCTGCCCGGTGAGGTGGCCCGGACCGCCATGGACACCGCGCACGCCCGGGTGATCGTCGCTCCCATGACCGCCGAAGGGATCCACGGGACCCGGCAAGTGCTCGACTGGCTTGCACAGTTGCCGCACCCCGCGCTCTCCACCACCGTCGTCGCGCTCAGCGCGGCCACGCCGGACGCCACCATCGACACCAGGACCGCCGCCGCCCACCTGCGCGAGCCCGGCGTGCCCGTCGTCACCCTGCCCTACGACCGCCATCTCGCCCAGGGAGGGCCCATCCACACCGACATGCTGGCCGGCGGCACCCGTGACGCGGCCGTCCATCTGGCCGCCGAGGCGATGCGGCGGGCGGTGAAGGTGCGATGACCCAGCAGGTGATCCACCGGCCGGCGCGTTCCCCCCGGCCGCTCGCGGCCCCCGAGGCACGGACCATCGAGCCGCCGCCCAACCTTCCCGAGGGGAAGGTGGGCAGCGCGGCCACCGCTCTGCTGCCGATGGCGGGAGTCATCAGCTCCGTCGTCCTCATGACGGTCATCCGCAACAGCCGGTTCGCCGTGCTCGGTGCGGTCGTGCTGGTGGCGGCGTTGTTCGGTGCCGTGGTGCTGTTCCTTTCGCAGCGCGGCAAGGCGCAGCGCACCCGGCGCGTCCAGCGGGAGCGGTACCTGGAGTACCTGGAGGAGTTGCGGGCGGACCTGGGCACCGAGGAGCGGGTACGACGGGCCGCGGCCCGCGAGCTGGACCCGCCGCCGGCGGCCCTGTACGACCTGATCAGGGACCCGGCGCGGCTGTGGGAGCGGCGCCGGGGCGATGCCGACTTCCTGCGGGTGCGGGCCGGCACCGGTTCCGTACCCGCCGATCACCTCACCATCGCCCAGCATCCCTCCGGTGGCGTCCTCACCCCGCCCGACCCGTTCATGCTGAACGAGGCCCGCGCGCTGCAGAGCCGGTTCGCCACCGTCACCGACGTCCCGCTCACCGTCCCGCTGGACCGGGCCGGGAACGTCAGCGTCGTCGGCGACCGTGAGGGCGTGCTCCGCGTGGCCCACGCCCTGCTGGTGCAGACCGCGGTGACCCACGCGCCGGACGACGTGGCCCTCGCGCTCGCCACCACCGACGAGGCCGAGTGGGCCTGGGTCAAGTGGTTGCCGCACGTCCTCGACACGCACGCGTGCGACGGGCCGGTCCCCGCCCGCCGGATCGCGCCCGGTCTTCCGGAGCTCGCCGCCCTGTGCGCACCGGACCTGCGACAGCGCGCCGCCTACGCGGCCGAGGTGCGCCGGGGTCTGTCCGGCGGGGACGCGCTGCGGCTCACCGGCCGGCTCCTCGTCGTCAGCGACACCTACGGCTCCACCGCCTCCGACCTCCCGCTGCCGGACACGGCGATCGGCCCGGAGGCGATGGGCGTCACCGTGCTGCATCTGCTCGAGCAGCAGGTGCACGAGCCGGGCGAGGTCGCCGTGCGCATCACCGTGGAGGGCGACCGGATCACGGTCGACGACCTGCGCGGAGGCGTCGCCCGCGGCACCGCGGACGCCGTCACCGCCCCGGGAGCCGAGGGCATCGCCCGGATGCTCGCCCCGCTGCGGCTGTCGCCCGAGTCGGCGGTCGAAGGCACGCCGGTGTCCGGGCCGGTGGACTTTCCCGCGCTGCTCGGTATCGACGACCCCGCCGCGCTCGACCTGCGCACCCTGTGGGCGCCCCGCGGCGACCGGGACTTCCTGCGCGTGCCCATCGGAGTCACCGACCGGCACGAGCCCGTCCTGCTCGATCTCAAGGAGTCGGCTGAGCTCGGCATGGGCCCGCACGGCCTGTGCGTGGGCGCGACCGGCTCCGGCAAGAGCGAACTGCTGCGCACCCTCGTCCTCGCCCTGGCCGTCACCCACTCCCCGGAGGACCTCGCCCTCGTCCTGGTCGACTACAAGGGCGGCGCCACCTTCGCCCCGTTCGCCGAACTCCCGCACGTCGCCGGTGTGATCACCAACCTGGAGAACCAGGCCGGTCTGGTCGAGCGGGTCCACGCCAGCCTCGCCGGTGAGGTCAAACGCCGTCAGCAGGTGCTGAAGGACGCCGGGAACGTCGCCGACATCGGGCAGTACGCGGCGCTGCGGTCGACGGAGCGGCCCGACCTGGAGGCGCTTCCGCACCTCTTCGTCGTCATCGACGAGTTCGGTGAACTGATCACGGCCAAACCGGACTTCATCGACCTGTTCCTCTCCATCGGGCGCATCGGCCGCTCCATCGGCGTCCATCTGCTGCTGTCCAGCCAGCGCATCGAGGGCGGCAAGCTCAAGGGCCTCGACACCTATCTGTCGTACCGGCTGGGCCTGCGCACCTTCTCCGCCGACGAGTCCCGTACGGTCCTGGACACCACGGACGCCTTCCGGCTGCCGCCACTGCCGGGCTTCGGCTATCTGAAGGTGGACACCTCGACGTACGAGCGGTTCAAGGCCGGATACGTCTCCGGCGCCTACCGCGGGCCCACCCGGGACGAGGACGGCACCGACGAGCCGCTTGCCCTGCCCTACCCGACGTACGGCGGCACACCCGAGGACACCGGCCCGTCCGAGGAGGAGGAGCAGGCGGGCGTGCAACGGGACGCCGGGCCGACCGTCCTGTCCGTGATGGTGGGCCAACTCGCCACCGCGGCACCGCCGGTACGGCGCATCTGGCTGCCCCCGCTGCCCGACGCCACCACGCTGGACACCGCCGCCGGACCGCTGCAGGCACACACCGACGGACTGCGCCTCGCCCACGGCGGTGACCCGCTGCACGTTCCGCTGGGCACGCTCGACGACCCCGCCCGGCAGTGGCAGCAGCCCTGGCTGCTCGACCTCACCGTGGCCGGCGGACACGTCGCCGTCATCGGCGGCCCCCAGTCCGGCAAGACCACCCTGCTGCGCGCCCTCACCCTCTCCCTCGCCCTCACCCACACCCCGTACGACGTCGCCGTGTACGGCCTCGACCTGGCCGGCGGCGGTCTGTCCGCGCTGGCCGGGCTGCCGCACGTCGGCGGCGTCGCCGGACGCGCGGACCACGAACGGGCCGCCCGTACGGTCGCCGAGGTGCGCGGGATGCTGGCCCGCCGCGAGGAGCTGTTCCGCGAGCACGGCATCGACTCCGTCGAACAGCTCCGCCGGCTGCGCGGCCAGGGAAGGGTGCGCGAGCTGGGCGCGACCGACGTCGTCCTGGTCGTCGACGGCTTCGGCGCCCTGCGCGACGAGTTCGCGGACCTCGACGACACCATCGCCGACCTGCTTAAACGGGGTGGCGGTTACGGCATCCACGTGGTGGCGGGCATGTTGCGGTGGAACGACGTACGCATCGCCCAGCAGTCGATGTTCGGCACCCGCGTCGAACTGCGCCTGAACGACCCGGCCGACTCCGCCGTCGACCGCAAACTGTCGGAGACCCTGGACGCGGACACACCGGGACGGGCGCTGACCGACGGCAAGCTGTTCGCGCAGGTGGCGCTGCCCCGCATCGACTCCCGGCCCAGCACGGACGACCTCGGCCCGGCGCTGGAGCGCGCCGTCCGCACGGTCCGCGCCTCGTGGCACGGCGAGGTGGCCGAACCCGTGCGGGTGCTGCCGTCCCGGCTGCCCGCCGCCAGGCTTCCGTCCGTCGCGGCCGCGCCCGCCGCGGTGCCCGTCGGCGTCGACCAGGACACCCTCGCGCCCGTGCTCCTGGATCTGTTCGGCAGTGACCAGCACCTGCTGGTCCTCGGCGACAACGAGTGCGGCAAGACCAATCTGCTGAAGCTGATCGCCGACCGGATCGTCGAGCGGTACACCGACGAGGAGGTCGTCTTCGGCGTGTTCGACCCGCGCCGCAGCCTGCGCGGCGTCGTTCCCGAGCCCTATCGCGGCGGGTACGCCCACAACGCCCGGCCCGCCGCAGCGCTGGCCGGCGGCATCGCGGGCGAACTGGACAAGCGGCTGCCGGAGACGGCCGACCCCGACGCGCCGCAGGCCGACGGGCCGGCCTTCGACGGGCCCCGCATCGTCATCCTCGTCGACGACTACGACGTCCTCACCACCGCGGGACAGCAGCCGCTCGCCCCTTTCCTGCCCTACATCTCCTCGGCCCAGGACATCGGCCTGCACTTTGTGGTCGCCCGCCGCGCCGCCGGGTCCTCCCGCGCCCTCTACGAGCCCTTCCTCACCACGCTGCGGGAGACCGGCACGGCCGCGCTCCTCATGACCGGCGACCGCACCGAGGGCCAGCTCTTCCCCGGCCTGTACGCCTCCCCGCAGCCGCCGGGACGGGGCACGCTCGTCCGGCGGGGCCGTGCTCACCGGATCATCCAGACCGCCCTCACCGACGACGCCGTGGAAGAGACGCCATGACCAAGGACGTCATCGCCCTCACCCCGAAGATGCCCGACCTGCCGACCCTGCTCGCGGGCCTGTACGCGGGCGGCCCCGATCTGGGTGTGAACACCCTGGCGGACGGGGCGGTGGTGCAGCTCTGCGCGCCCGACGGACGGCCCCTCGTGTCCGTGGAGACGCCCGTCCTGGTCCAGGTTCCCGGGGAGACCGCCCGCCTGCTCGGCAGCGAGGGCAGCGAGGCCAGCGAGGGCGGCGAGGGCGGCGGGCACGACGGGCCGGTGTGGTGGACGGAGGCACGGGCCTCCACGGCCGTCGCCGAGGCCGGGCGGCTCGCGGGTTCCTTCGCGGGCCGGCTGGTCACCGTACTCGGAGGCGCCGTCTGGCCCCCCGAGGCCGCCACCACCGAGGTCGTGCCGCTGACCACCGACATCACCGCCGTCCCGGTCCCCGCGACCGCGACACCCGCCGTGGACGTCCTCACCCCGAGCACCGCGGTGGTGATCCAGGACCGCCCCCTGGTCCCCATGAGCAGCTGGCTGTCCGACGCCCTGCGCACCGCCGCCGACAACGACCGTGCCGTGCAGATCGTCACCCCGCCCGGCGCCCGCCTCACCCTCGCCACCCGCACCGCCCTGCGCGGCCTGCCCAACCGCTGGGTCGTCCGGGATCCCGAGGACGGGTACTACGACGGTCTGTCCGGCGCGGTGCTCCACTGGAAAGGGGGCACGTTCACGCCGGTCCGCGACGCACACGGAGACGCCCGCCTCGCCGGGGCATTCGGAGCCGTCACCGGCGCGAACGAACGCCAGCTGCTGCTCACGCTGCGGACCCGGCATCCGGCCGACCCGGACCTGGTGCTCGGGCGGTCCCTGGAGACGGCCTGTACCCGGCTGACCGGAAGGCCGCCGGCCGGATGGAGCACCGCCGAGCCGGTCAACCTGCCCTGGTCCACCCGTCAGGTGACGGACCTGGCCCGCTCCCGCGCCCCTCGGCCCACCTGGCTGATCGCCGTCGGCCACCCCGACCGTCCGCTGCTCGCCACGCTGCGTGTGCTGCGCACCCCGGCCGGGGTGGAGGAGGACATCACCCTCACCCTCGGTTACGGGGACGAGGAAGCACCGCCGCTCGACGCCGTGGAGGGGCTGGCCGCCGAACTTGACGCGGAACACGGGCTCGTCACCCTGCTCACGGCACTCCGCCAGGGCCGCCGCGACCTGACCGTACCCGCCCATGCGGAGCCGCCGCCGACACCCGTCACCCTCACCGTCGGCCGCACGGAAGCCGACCGGATCCGCCGTCCGCCCGCCCCGGTTCCCACGCCGGTGCGGCTCGGCCCCGGTCACCGGGGCCCTCTGCACTACCGGCTGGGGCAGGACGGAGAGGCGTGGGAACAGGTGCGCGTGCTGGTCGGAGGGTTGGGGACGGCGGAGTCCTAGGGCACCTCCGGTGGTGGGGTCGGGGCGCCCGGGAGGTGGATGGTGGCCGTCGTGCCCGTGCCGTCGGCCGGGGTCAGGGTGACCGTGCCGTCGGCCTGGTGAACCGTGCGGGCCACGATCGACAGGCCGAGGCCCGAGCCGGGGAGGGCGCGGGCGGTGGGGGAGCGCCAGAAGCGGTCGAAGACGTGGGGGAGTTCGTCGGCCGGGATGCCGGGGCCGTGGTCGCGGACGGTGAGTACGCCGTCGGCGAGGCGGACCTCGACGGTGCCGCCGGGCGGGCTGAACTTCACCGCGTTGTCGAGGATGTTGACCACCGCCCGCTCCAGGGCCGCGGGCTCCGCCCGTACGTACCAGGGCTGCACGTCCGCCCTGATAGTCAGTTCCGGGCCGCGCAGCCGGGCCCGGCGCAGCGCCGACTCGACGGTGTCGTGCCACGCCACGATCCGGGTACGGCCCGACTGCTGGTCATTGTCCGGGCGGGACAGTTCTTGCAGATCGCCGATAAGGGCAGCCAGTTCCGTCATCTGCGCCTTGACCGAGGCGAGCAGGGCCTTGCGGTCCTCGGCGGGCAGCGGACGGCCCGTGTCCTCGCTGCGGGTGAGGAGCTCGATGTTGGTGCGCAGGGAGGTGAGCGGGGTGCGCAGTTCATGGCCCGCGTCCGCGATGAGCTGCTGCTGGAGGTCGCGGGAGCTGGCCAGGGACGAGGTCATGCTGTTGAAGGAGCGGGAGAGGCGGGCGATCTCGTCGTCGGCGTCGTCCTCCACGGGGATGCGGACGCCCAGGTCCTCGGTGCGGGCCACGTGCTCGACGGCGTCGGTGAGCCGGTCGACCGGGCGCAGACCCGTGCGGGCGACGGCGAGTCCCGCGGCGGCGGAGCCGAACACGCCGATGCCCGAGACGAGGAGCAGCAGGAGGGCCAGTTCGTTGAGCGTGGACTGGGTGTTGCTGAGCGGCAGGGCCACGACGAAGGCGTAGTCCTGGGCGACGGCCTGGCTCAGCGGGCCGGTCTTCACGGTGACGGCCGTCGTCAGCACCCGAACCCGGGTGCCGTCGCTGTCGGTGCCGTTGCGGAAGCGCCCCTCGTTGGGGTCCGGCTCCGCGGCCACCTCCTTGTCCCCGTCGGTGACGTCGACCGCGGCCGCGGAGTAGGGCAGCACGCACACCCTGCCGTCCGAGCGGACCAGTTGGGCGTACTGCTTGCTGCGCGGGGTGATCGTGCCCGTGTCGGAGGGTTCCCGGACACAGGCGTTGGTGAGCTGCTCGAACTCCTGCTGCTCGAGGGTGAGCACGGACTCCTTCAGATCGTTGTCGACCTCGTCGTACAGCTTCCCGCGCACGATGAACCAGCAGGTCACCGACACCGCCGCCACCGCGAACGCCACGGCCGCCGCCACCAGCAGGGACAGCCGCGCCCGGATCGGCAGCGAGCGGAAGCGGCGGAGCGGAGCGGTCACTCCGCGCCGCCCTGCCGCAGCGCGTACCCCACCCCCCGCACCGTGTGCACCAGGCGCGGCTCGCCGCCGGCCTCGGTCTTGCGGCGCAGGTACATGACGTACACGTCCAGCGAGTTGGAGGACGGCTCGAAGTCGAAGCCCCAGACCGCCTTGAGGATCTGCTCACGCGTGAGCACCTGCCGCGGGTGGGCCATGAACATCTCCAGCAGGGTGAACTCCGTGCGGGTCAGCTCCACCGGACGCCCGCCGCGCGAGACCTCCCGCGTGGCCAGGTTCATGGTCAGGTCGGCGAAGCTGAGGACGTCGTCCGACTCGGCGGAGGCGGCCACCGCCGCCGCGTAGGAGCTGCGGCGCAGCAGCGCCCGGATCCGGGCGAACAGCTCGTCCAGTTCGAACGGCTTGACCAGGTAGTCGTCGGCCCCGGCGTCCAGTCCCGTCACCCGGTCGCCGACGGTGTCGCGGGCCGTCAGCATAAGGATGGGCGTGGTGTCGCCGGTGGCGCGGATGCGGCGGGCGGCGGTGAGGCCGTCCATGCGGGGCATCTGGATGTCCAGCACCAGCAGGTCCGGCCGGTACGCCGCCGTCTTCTCCAGGGCGTCCGCGCCGTCGACGGCCACCTCGGTGCCGTACCCCTCGAAGGCCAGGCTGCGCTGGAGCGCTTCGCGCACCGCCGGCTCGTCGTCGACGATCAGGATGCGCTGGGGGGCACGGTCGCCTTCTGCGGAGGTCATGGTGTCTCGGGTTCCTCTGTCTGCGCCGGGAGCATGGCCATCAGGCTCTTCACGGGTCTTCAGCCTCGCACGTTTCCCGGGGTGCGCGTGCGCGTCAGTTCGTCGAGCCGGAGCGCAGGGCCGGCAGGTCCTTCTTCACCGTGTCGACCGGGATGGCGAAGCCCAGGCCCACGCTGCCCGCCGCGGACGAGTCCGCGCCGGTAGGTGCGTACATCGCCGAGTTGATCCCGATGATGGTGCCGTTCATGTCGATCAGCGCGCCGCCGGAGTTGCCGGGGTTCAGGGACGCGTCGGTCTGAATCGCCTTGTACGTGGTCGTCGAGCCGCCCGTGTCGCCGTTGAACTCCCGGCCGTCGTACTCGAACGGCCAGTCGCCGCCCTGCTGTCCGGGCCGCCGGCCCTGGCCCTGGTCCTGGTCCTTCGAGACGGTCACATCGCGGTCGAGGGCGGAGACGATGCCGCTGGTCACCGTGCCGGTCAGGCCCTCGGGGGAGCCGATCGCCACCACCTGGTCGCCGACCTGTACGCCGTCGGAGTCGCCGAGGGTGGCCGCCTTCAGGCCGGAGGCGTTCTCCAGCTTGATCAGCGCCAGGTCCTTGCTGCTGTCGGTGCCGACGACCTTCGCGGTGTACGTCGTGCCGTCGTCCGTCCGCACCTTGATCGAGGACGCCCCGGCGACGACGTGGTTGTTGGTGATGATCTCGCCGTCGTCGGTGATGATCACGCCGGAGCCGGTCGAGGAGCCGGCGTCGGAGGTCGCGTTGATCTCGACGATGCTGGGGCTGACCGCCTTGGCGACGCCGGACACCGTGCCCTTCTGGCTCGACGGTACGACGTTGGTGCCGGTGGAGTTCGAGGTGGCGACGGTGTCGGAGCCGGTCAGCTCCTGCACCCCGAAGGCGGTGCCGCCCCCCACGGCCGCCGCGACGATCGCCACCGCCGTGAGCAGGGCGGCGGGGCCCCGGGCGCGCTTCCGATGCGGGGTCGGCGCCGGGTTCGAGGGCTGCGCAGGCGTCGGTGCGTACGCCGGCGGGGGCGGCCACTCGGGGTTCACCTGGTGGGGGTTGCTGCTCTCGTACTCGCCGCTCGGGCTGAGGCTCTCGGTCATGCTCATGAGGGTCGCGCCGGACGATGAGAACATCCTGAGTGCTTGCTGAGAAGCCCGACAGAAGGCCGTATGCCCGATATAAAGGTTTCCGGGTCGGGTTTCCTACGGGCAGCCGCAGGACTGGCGTACCACCAGGCGGGACGGGAACACCTTCAGGCGTTCGCGGCGGGAGCCCGCCACCCGCAGGCCGTCGTCGAGGACTAGGTCGACCGCGGCGCGGGCCATCGCCGGACGGTCGGAGGCGACCGTGGTCATCGGCGGGTCGGCGAGCGCCGCCTCCTTGATGTCGTCGAATCCCGCGACCGCCAGCTCACCCGGCACGTCGATGCGCAGCTCCCGAGCGGCGCGCAGGATGCCGATCGCCTGGTCGTCGGTGGAGCAGAAGACCGCCGGCGGGCGGTTCGGGCCGGAGAGGATCTCCAGGCCCACGCGGTAGGCGTCGTAGCGGTTGTACGGCGCCTCGAAGAGGCGGCCCTCGGTCGGTATCCCGGCCTCCTTCATCGCGCGCCGCCAGCCTTCGACGTGGTCCGAGACCGGGTCGCCAACGGCGGGGGTCTGCTCGGTGCCGCCGACACAGGCGACGTACGCGTTCCCGTGTTCCAGCAGATGGCGTACGGCGAGCTGGGCGCCGCCGAGGTCGTCCGTGACGACCGCCACGTCGTCGATCGCCTCCGGGCGCTCGTGCAGCAGGACCACCCGGGCGTCCCACGCCTCGATCTCCGCGGCGGCCAGGTCGTTCAGCGCGTGGCTGACCAGGATCAGACCGGAGACGCGCATCCCGAGAAACGCGCGCAGATAGTGGACCTCGCGCTCCGCGATGTAGTCGGTGTTGCCGACGAGCACCATCTTCCCGCGCTCGGACGCGGCCTGTTCGACCGCGTGCGCCATCTCTCCGAAGAACGGCTGCCGGGCGTCCGGGATGATCAGGCCTATGAGATCCGTACGCCGTGACGCCATCGCCTGGGCGACTCGGTCGGGCCGGTACCCCAGCTCCTTGATCGCGGCGAGAACGCGCTCGCGCGTGGCCGGGGCGACCGGCCGGGGTCCGTTGTTGATGACATAGCTGACGACGGCGGTGGACGTACCCGCCAGCCGCGCCACATCATCCCTGGTTACCTTGGCCACGCGCGGAGTCTACGCGGATATATTCGGTCCGGGCAGGGCGTGAAGAGGGTTCCGAGCAGCACGGAAACGGCTCGTATGTGCGAACGCAACGCTCATGCGTGCGCCTGTCGCGCCCGCGCGTGGGACTCGGCGGCTTTACCGGTGGCCGTCTCGTCCGTATCCGATGGTTTTTGCCGGTCCGCCCTGGCCTTCGCCTCCTCGGCCGCGCGCTCCACCTTTTCGGGCGTAACAAATCGATAACCGACGTTCCGGACGGTGCCGATCAGCGACTCGTGCTCGGGGCCGAGCTTGGCGCGCAGCCGCCGTACATGCACGTCCACCGTGCGGGTGCCGCCGAAATAGTCGTAGCCCCACACCTCCTGGAGCAGCTGGGCGCGGGTGAAGACCCGGCCGGGGTGCTGCGCCAGGTATTTCAGCAGTTCGAATTCCTTGAAGGTCAGGTCGAGGACCCTGCCCTTGAGTTTCGCGGAGTAGGTCGCCTCGTCGACCGACAGGTCGCCGTTGCGGATCTCCATCGGGGAGTCGTCGTTGACGATCTGCTGGCGGCCCATCGCCAGGCGCAGCCGCGCCTCCACCTCGGCCGGGCCCGCGGTGTCCAGCAGTACGTCGTCGATGCCCCAGTCCGCGGTGACGGCGGCCAGACCGCCCTCAGTCACCACCAGGACGAGCGGGCAGCCGGGGCCGGTGGAGCGCAGGAGCTGGCACAGGCTGCGCACCTGCGGGAGGTCCCGGCGGCCGTCGACGAGGATCACGTCGGCGCCGGGGGTCTCGACCAGGGCTGGGCCCTCCGCGGGGGCCACGCGCACGTTGTGCAGGAGCAGGCCGAGGGCAGGGAGCACCTCCGCCGACGGCTGAAGCGCGTTGGTCAGGAGCAGCAGCGAGCTCATCGCGTCTCCTCATCTGCTCGGGGCCGGGTCGTCCTCGAGTCGTGCACGGTTCGCTCTCCCATGACGTCTGGTTCCTCCTCGGTCCCTGCGATGGGGGCGCGCCTTCCCGCGTTCGTATACAACGCTTCCGAAAGCACAAAAGGACTCGGGGGCTTCGCTGCCCGAGTCCTCTTCGCAGCAGAATAGCCGACATGAGCACCGATCGGGCAGGTCATGTGGCGTGGGCCACGAATCGTCCGTATTCCGAGATGAGTGGGGTGACGCGCGGGGGGACACGCGGCGCTGCGCCTTTGCGGACGTTCTTGCGAACTGCGGATGGAGTGGCGATCGATTCCGTATACGAACCGTCCGTATCGGGGGCCGATTCTGTCGGTGATCTGGTTTTTGTGATCGCACACGGGTTCACCGGGGATGCGGACCGGCCGCATGTGCGGCGCGTGGCGCGGGTGTTCTCGCGGTACGGCGGTGTCGTGACGTTCTCCTTCCGTGGGCACGGGGCGTCGGGCGGGCGGTCGACCGTGGGGGACCGGGAGGTACTGGATCTCGCTGCGGTGGTGGGGTGGGCGCGTGAGCTGGGATATGCGCGGGTGGCCACCGTCGGGTTCTCGATGGGGGGCTCGGTGGTGCTGCGGCATGCGGGGGTGGGGGTGGCTGGTGATGTTGTCGATGCCGTGGTTTCCGTTAGTGCGCCGGCGCGGTGGTTTTATCGCGGGACCGCGCCCATGCGGCGGCTGCACTGGCTGGTGACCCGGCCGTCCGGGCGGGTCGTCGGGCGGTACGGGCTGCGTACGCGGATCCATCACCGGCAGTGGGATCCGGTGCCGGTGTCGCCGGTGGAGGCGGTGCCGGGGATCGCGCCGACGCCGTTGCTGATCGTGCACGGCGACCAGGACGCGTACTTCCCGCTCGACCATCCCCGGATGCTGGCGGCTGCCGCCGGGGAGCACGGGGAGCTGTGGGTCGAGCCGGGCATGGGGCACGCGGAGAACGCGGCGCCGGAGGCGTTGCTGGGGCGGATCGGGGACTGGGTGGTCGCCCGGGCGGGCTAGCCTGACGGTGTTCATGTCCACCGAGAGGAACCAGCAGATGGCAAAGGTCACGGTGCGGTACTGGGCCGCCGCCAAGGCCGCGGCCGGGGTGGCCGAGGAGGCGTACGAGGCGGACACGCTGGCCGAGGCGTTGGATGCCGTGCGGGGGCGGCACTCCGGGGAACTGGCGCGGGTGCTGGTGCGGTGTTCCTTCCTCGTTGACGGTGATCCCGTGGGCAAGCGCGCGCATGAGACGGTACGGCTGGCCGACGGCGGCACGGTCGAGGTGCTTCCGCCGTTCGCAGGAGGGTGAGCGATGACGAACCAGCCGTACGGGTCGTACGGGGGCGGCCAGGAGCCGTACCAGCAGCCGCAGGCTTGGCCCGGGCAGCAGCAGGGGTACGACGATCCGTACGCGGATCAGCAGTACACGCAGCAGTGGCAGGGGCAGACGTGGGAGACGCAGATGCAGCCGCCGGTGGCCGCGTCCGCCGTGGTGGAGGAGACGTCGTATCTGCCTCCGCAGCAGGCGCCCGTGCCGGAGGGCGTATCGGGCGAGCCCGAGTACGGGCCGGCCACGCTGGCTGGGAACTCCCGGGTCACTGACGCCCAGCGGGCGCGTGCGGAGGGGCGCTCGCCGGTCATCGAGCCCGGGATGCAGCCCGCGGTGCTCACGGCGCTGCTGGGGGCGCTGCTCGCGGGTGGGGCGGCGCTGGGTACGTATGCGCTGCTCGTGCCGTTGGTGGTGCTGCAGGGGCTGACGGCGGCGGGCTGGTTCCGGCTGAACGGCATGTGGCCGGCCCGGCAGGGGATCGCGCTGGGGTTCGTGGGCGCGCTGGTCGCGGACGTGGCGCTGCTGGTGTCCGACCGGTCTCCTGGGGCGATCCTGGGGACGCTGGGGGTGTGGGTGCTGCTGTCGCTGGTGCTGCAGCTGCGGTCGCACGCGGATCCCGATGAGCGGATGTACGGCCTGATGGCGACGGTCGCCGCGGCGGCGCTGGCGATCACGGCGGGCGGGTATCTGGCGGCGGACGCGGATGCGGTGACCGTGGGAGCGGTTGCTGTGGCGGTGGCGATGGTGGCGCGGGCGCTGCCGCTGCCGACAGCGGCGTCCGTGCTGGTCGCGCTGGTGGCTGCGGCGGGGGCGGGGTTCGCGGTCGGGGGGATGGAGGCTTCGGGTGCGGGGCTGGGTGCGGGGGCTGCGGTCTGTGCGCTGATCGGGCACCGGGTCGCGAGCTACGACTATCCGTCGCGCTTCGTGCACTTCACAGCAGGCGTCGCGCTCCCACTGGCGGCGGCGGGACCTGCGGTCTACGTCCTGACCCGCATCGCCACCTGACGCCTGCGGCGCAACTGGGGTGCGCTAAGCGCCCACGGTGGGTGGGTGGTGCGGGGCCGGGCCGGGGGTGTCCGTCCTCGGACTGGCGCGACTGCGCCCGCTGGTAGAGGCAAGGGCGCGGACGCGCCAGCCACTGCGGGCGAACACCCCCACCCCGCCCCCTCCCCGCCGTACGCGGCATCCTGCCGCCACCATCCACGGGCAGTCGCCCGCGCTCCCGCGTCCCGCCGCCGCGATCCGCGATCCGCGTCCCGCCGCTCCCGCGTCCCGCGCCGCCCTCCGCGTCCGCCGCGATCCGCGGCCCACTGCCGCCCTCCGCGGGCAGTCGTGCCGCTGGGGCGGCACGGGTGGGCGCGACGGCACCCCGTCGGCGCCGGGCTGCGCAACCCACCCCCGGCCCGCACTGACACCGGGTACCTGTAAGCACCAGCACCGCCGCGATCCGCGGCCCACCGCCGCCCTCCGCGGGCAGCCGCCCGCCGCTTCCGCGTCCCGCCGCCGTGATCCGCGTCCCGCTGCCGCCCTCCGCGGGCAGTCGTGCCTCCCCCAGTGCCTTAAGGGCCTGGGAGGTGCCCCCAGGGCGATGGGGGTCCCCCCGCTCGAGCGAAGCCGAGAGTGGGGGAGGGTGGGCGCGACGGCACCCCGCCTGCGCCGGGCTGCGCAAACCACCCCCGGCCCGCACCCACGCCGGGTACTTGCAAGCGCCGGGACCGCCGACCCACCCCCGCCGAAGGCACCCGCACGGCGCAGCCGTAAGCACCGAGTCGCAAGTCCTGCCCTGTCACAGGTGATCCACAAACCCCCAGCTCCCCCAGCCGTCCGAGTTACCCTCGCGCCAGGACGGCCGCCCGGTCGTCGGGGAACGCCGTCGACACCAGCCAGGTGGGGGAACACCGCATGCGCGCACTGCGAATACTGCTCATCGTCGTCGTCATACTGGGCGGAATCTTCGTGATCATCGACCGCGTCGCGGTCAACCTCGCCGAGGGCGAGGCGGCGGACCGCCTGAAGGCGACCGAGAACCTCGCGTCCACCCCCGACGTGTCCATCAAGGGCTTCCCCTTCCTCACCCAGGTCGCCGGCGGCACCCTCGACGAGGTGCAGGTCGGCATCGAGGGCTACGAGGCCGGCACCGGCGATGGCGCCGAAAAGATCCGCATAGGCGACCTCCGCGCCGACATGAAGGGCGTCGACTTCTCCGACGACTACAGCTCCGCCACCGCCGCCACCGCCACCGGCACCGCGACCGTCGCGTACGACGAGCTGCTGAAGACCGCCAAGTCCGAGCCCAGCCAGGTGGCCCCCGGAGTCACCGCCAAGGTCATCGGGCTGTCCGACGGCGGCAACGGGAAGATCAAGCTCACGGTGGAGGCCACCGTGCTCGGCAACAAGCTGCCCGAACCGGTCTCCGTGCTCAGCTCGGTGACGGTCGTCGACGGAGACACCGTGCGGGTGAAGGCCGACGCGCTGCCCGAGTTCGGAGGGGTCGCGCTCGCCGAGTCGCGGGTGCGGCGGATCACCGACTTCGAGCAGAAGATCGACGGACTGCCCGGCGGAATCCGCCTGGACAAGGTCGAGGCGGCCGAGAACGGCGTGGACATCACGGTGAAGGGTTCCGACGTCCGTCTGGTCGGGTAGGGAGGGGTTGGGCAGGGGGATGTCCGTCAGATGAGACGGCGGGGTCCGTAGGGCAGATGGCTGGGTGGGGGCGCGGCGGGCTCCGGGCTCGCGGAGGGTGGCTTTCAGGGCGTTGCGTACCGCATCGCGGACGATCTCGTCTCAGCATGCGACACGTCGGTGACATGCCCGCCCTGACCTCCCTACGATCGACCCCATGCAGTGCCAGACGAGCGTCGTCCCCGTGCCCCGGGGGCAGGCGGATCTCACGAAGCGGCGGGCAGTCGACCTGTGCCGTGTCGCCGCCATGCTCTGTCGCACCTTCTGAAGCGGACGCGTCGCCGTCCGCACCCCTCGCCCGCCCGTTGAAGGGCGCCCGTGCGCCTGCCCGCCCTGGGCGCGCACCCCTCTCACCGCACGCCCCGCCGCAACTGCCCCGGAGGAGAACAGCATGAGCCGCAGCGACGTCCTGGTCGACGCCGATTGGCTCCAGGAGCACCTGGACGACTCGACCATCGTGATCGTCGAGGTGGACGAGGACACGTCCGCCTACGACAAGAACCACATCAAGAACGCCGTACGGATCGACTGGACCAAGGACCTGCAGGACCCGGTCCGCCGTGACTTCGTCGACCAGGCCGGCTTCGAGAAGCTCCTGTCCGACAAGGGCATCGCCAACGACCACACGGTCGTGCTCTACGGCGGCAACAACAACTGGTTCGCGTCTTACGCCTACTGGTACTTCAAGCTGTACGGCCACGAGAACGTCAAGCTTCTCGACGGCGGCCGCAAGAAGTGGGAGCTCGACGCCCGCGAGCTGGTCCCCGGCGACGAGGTGCCGGAGCGTCCGAAGACCGAGTACAAGGCCAAGCCGCAGGACCTGTCCATCCGGGCCTTCCGCGACGAGGTCGTGGAGGCCATCGGCACGCAGAACATCGTCGACGTGCGCTCGCCCGACGAGTTCGCCGGCAAGCTGCTCGCCCCGGCCCACCTGCCGCAGGAGCAGTCGCAGCGCCCCGGCCACGTGCCGACCTCCCGCAACATCCCGTGGTCGAAGAACGCCAACGACGACGGCACCTTCAAGTCCGACGAGGAGCTCAAGAAGCTCTACGAGGACGAGCAGATCGACCTGTCCAAGGACACCATCGCCCTGTGCCGCATCGGTGAGCGCTCCGCGCTCTCCTGGTTCGTGCTGCACGAGCTGCTCGGCGTGGAGAACGTCAAGAACTACGACGGCTCCTGGACCGAGTACGGCTCCCTCGTCGGCGTGCCGATCGAGCTCGGCTCCGGCAAGTAATCCCTCCCCGACCGACCCTCTCAGGAGTAAGACATGTGCGGTGCGAAGGCCGGCGGCCCGGACGCCTCGACGATCAAGCCCGGCGAGACCACCATCCAGGGCCAGGTGACCCGGGACGGCGAGCCGGTGACGGGCTACGTCCGTCTGCTGGACTCGACCGGTGAGTTCACGGCGGAGGTTCCGACCTCCGCCACCGGACAGTTCCGCTTCTACGCGGCGGAGGGCACCTGGACCGTCCGCGCCCTGGTGCCCGGCGGCACCGCCGACCGCACGGTCGTCGCCCAGCAGGGCGGTCTGGCCGAGGTCGCGATCGCGGTCTGAGGACGCGAGTACGGCAGAAGGGCCGCATCCCACGGGTTGGACGCCCGGGATGCGGCCCTTCGGCATGTCCGGACCTACGCTGGACGCATGTACGCGCGCAGGCGGCATGTCTATTTCGTCATGATGGGCAGCTGCATCGGGCTGTTCGTCCTGGCGTGGGGTGTGGTGCGGCTCTGGTCGGTACCGGCGGCCGTGGCGATGTGCCTCGTGGCCATGGTCATCCCGCCGCTCGCCGCGGTCGTCGCCAACCGGCGGGGACCGGACGACCGCTGGTGGGACGATCCGTCCGGCGACCCCAAGTCCGACGAGTGGTGGGACGAACTGGACGGCAAGAAGGGGCCTCGGTAGCCGCTCAGTAGACGAGCGCCTGGGTGTCGTCCGCCATGGCCTCCTGAACGAACACCTGCGCGCCGGCGATGCGTACGCCCTCGATGACGTCCTTCTCCGTGATGTCGCGGCGGGCCGCGCACTGGGTGCACAGGGTGACCCGGCCGGTCGCCAGGATGGAGTCCAGCAGGTCGGGCAGCGGCGCGGCGTGCGGCAGCTCGAACTCCGCGGCACGGCCCGGCAGGGCGAACCACGCGGACTCCCCGGTGAGCCACAGGGAGACCTCGACCCCGCTGGCCGCGGCCACCGCCGCCACGGTGAACGCCTGCGAGCAGCGTTCGCGGGCGTCGGTTCCTGCGGTCACTTTGATCACGAGCTTCTTCGCCATGACCGAATCGTAATCATGATCGCCGCAACTTCGGCCGGCGGCCATGGGTCTCCTGGGCGCGCGTACGCGGAATGCGCGCTTCACCTTCTGTGGGGAGACGTCTTGGAACAACCCGAAGAAGCAACCGACGCCCCGGATGGGCCGAGATCGGCGGATGTGCCGGAGGCCGTCCTGGCTCCGGAGGCGGGACGAACACCCCGGCGGCGGGGGCGGACGGCCGCGCTGATCGGTGCCGCCCTGGTGCTCGGGCTGGTCGCCGGTACCTGCACCGGCTACCTCGTCCAGGCCGACCGTGAGCCCACCCCGCTGCCGCCGCTGTCGCAGCCGGTGCTCACGCAGGCCAAGGGCAAGGCGCCCGAACCCCTGTCCACGGCGCAGGACCGCCGTCTGAAGACCGACGGCGACCTGCGCAAGCTGCTGATCAAGCGACCCCGCTCCGCGCGGCCCGCCGACTGGCTGCTCGGCGAGGACGGCTGGATGGACCTCGCCGAGTACGCCGGCTACTACGAGGATTCCGGCGAGATCTTCGGGCAGCTGGCGATGGACGAGTTCCGTCGCGTGGCGGTCACCGGATGGTTCGGCAACGACTACGACGTGGAGATCCGGCTGGTCCAGTTCCGGCAGGAGGAGACCCTGGCGGCCGCCGAAAGCGTCGCCAGCGGCCAGTACTGGGCGGACGAGGTGGAGGACACGGACAGCTGGCGCGTGCCCGGTACCGAGGGCGGCCGGGCGTACGTCCACGACCGGCCCACGAACGAGCCCGGCTACGAACCCATGTACAGCGCGGAGGCGCACGCCTGGCGCGGGGACGTCGCGATGGAGATCTGGGTGAACTCGAGCAAGCCCGTCAGCAAAAAGATGATCATGGATCTGGCCGAGCGGCAGATGGAGCAGCTGTGAGCGGGACCGAGAACCGGCCGGCCGCTCCCGCCGAGCCCGCCGGGAAGCGGCCCGTGCGACGGGGACGGGTCGCGGCCGTCGCCGTCTCCGTGCTGGTCGCAGGAGCCGTCGTCGCCGGAGCGGGCTACACCGTCGCCACCGTGAAGGGCGCCGACCGCGATGCCGGTGCGCCCGTGTGGAAGATGCCCAAGGCGGATGCCGCCAAGGAGAAGGCGCCGAAGGCCCAGGGGCTGGCCGGGATGCTCGTGCCGTACGGGTACGACAACTGGCTCCCGGGGCCTGATCTCGCCGAGTTCGGCGCGGACGCGCAGCTCGACGGAGCGGGAGCCACCGCGCTGCACAAGAAGTCGCTGCGCGATCTGCCGCGTTCCCAGCGCAAGCGGCTGGAGAAGGAGATCGACAGCTGGCGCGTGGAAGGCATGGCGATGCGCAGCTACACCAGCGGGTCGACCAGCGTCTACAGCGAGGAGGAGGTCTACACCGTGGGCATCGTGCTCACCCGGATGAAGGACCGCGAGGCCGTGCGGGACCTCGCGAGGTTCCAGACCGGGCTCGTCGACGCCCTGGACGTCTTCCGCAAGGGACCGAAGGTCAAGGGCCACAAGAACGCCAAGTGCTTCCTGCCGCCCAAGGACGCGGAGTCCGACCTCGACTCGATGCACTGCTCGGCCCATGTCGGGGACGTCCTGGTCACCCTCACCGCGGACGGCGGCAAACCGCTCGACACCGAGAGTGTCGCCACGCTGTTCGGTCAGCAGCTGGACCGTATCGACGAACCCGGGAAGGCCGTATGAGCGAGCAGCAGGCCCTCGCGCCCACCGTTCCCCAGCAGGATCCGCCGACGGCCGTACCGGAAGAGCCGCAGCAGCCGCCCGTGCGCAAGGACCGCCAAAGCCTGCGCGCCGCCCTGCGCTGGACGGCCGCGGTCGTGGTGTTCGCCGTGGCGGGTGCCGGCACGGCGTACGGCATCAGCCGGATGGAGCGCACGGACCTGCCCGGCCTGGCGACCAAGTCCGACGGGCGGTGGGACTACCCGCCGCTGACCAAGCCGCCGCTGCCCTCCGGCAGCCCCGGGCCGCAGGTGGAGTCCAACCCGGCCGGCACCCACCACGCCGACCTGCGCGCCCTGCTGCTGCCCGCCCCGGAAGGCGCCGAGGAGAACAAGGCGCTGCGCGGCACCGACGGCTGGCTGGAGACCGAGAAGTTCCTGAAGGAGTACGCCGACAAGGAGGACCGGGAGAGCCTGCGGCAGCAGCTCGTCGACGGCGGCCTGCGGCACATCGCGGCCCGTGGCTGGACCACCGAGGACGGCACCCGGACCCGGATCTACCTGCTGCGGTTCGACACCGCGGCCATGGTGGAAGGCAGGTTCTTCGCGCCGTACTTCTCGTACGTCGACCCGGTGTACGCGGTGCGCGGCACGGAGACCATGGCCTTCGACGAGTCCATCCCCGACAAGACGGCGGTCCCGGGCGTCGAGCGCACCGTCTACGTCGAGTCCAAGCCGTACGGCAAGGAACAGGAGCGCTACGCCTACCTCGCCGCCGGGGACGTCCTCGCCCTCGTGCTGCAGTCCCGGAAGGGGACCGCGCACGCCGTGCCGTTCCGGCAGACGGTGGTGCTGCAGAGTCAGCTGCTGGGCTGAGGTGCGCGGGCGGCACCTCGCACGACGGGCGCCGGCCCCGGCCGCGTAAGCTGGGGGCGGCCCCGTGCACACCCTCGCACTCCCCGCTCAAGGAGCACCCCGTGGTTATCTTCTTCGAAGCTCTGCTGGTCCTCGTCGCCGTCGGCGTTCTCGCCTTCGCCGGACTGACCGTGAAGAAGCTGTACCAGGGCCAGCGCTGATCACCGACGCCAGGAAGTTCCGCTCATGATCGAGATCCCGTCCGACCTGCACAAGGACCTCGTCCCGCTCGCCTTCCTCCTCGGCAACTGGGCGGGCGCCGGAGTGCACGACTTCCCCGGCGCGGAGAAGTGCAACTTCGGCCAGGAGGTCACCTTCACCCACGACGGCCGGGACTTCCTCGAGTACAGCTCCCACACCTGGGTGCTGGACGGCGACGGCAACAAGGTCCGGCCGCTGGAGTCCGAGCACGGCTTCTGGCGGATCGACGCCGACCGCAAGGTCGAGGCGACGATGACCCGCGACGACGGCGTCATCGAGATCTGGTACGGCGAGCTCGCCGAGGGCAAGCCGCAGATCGACCTGGTCACGGACGCGGTGGCACGCACCGCCGCCTCGCGGCCCTACAGCGGCGGCAAGCGGCTGTACGGCTACGTCAAGAGCGACCTGATGTGGGTCGGCGAGAAGCAGACCCCCGACGTCGAGCTGCGCCCCTACATGTCGGCGCACCTGAAGAAGGTCGTCACCCCGGAGGACGTCGAGCGCTGGGCCAAGGCCCTGCCCGACGACATGCCGGACGACGGGATCGCCTTCTTCAAGTAGGAGCGCCCCCGGGCCCCGGGCCGCCGACACCCTAGACTCGTGGTGTGGTGAGCACCGACTGGAAGAGCGACCTCAGGCAGCGCGGCTACCGGCTGACGCCGCAGCGCCAACTCGTGCTCGAAGCCGTCGACACCCTGGAGCACGCGACCCCCGACGACATCCTCGTGGAAGTGCGGAAGACCGCGTCGGGGGTCAACATCTCCACCGTGTACCGCACGCTGGAGCTGCTGGAGGAGCTGGGCCTGGTCAGCCACGCCCATCTGGGGCACGGCTCCCCGACGTACCACCTCGCGGACCGGCACCACCATCTCCACCTGGTCTGCCGTGACTGCACGAATGTCATCGAGGCGGACGTCGAGGTGGCCGCCGAGTTCACGGCCAAGCTGCGGGACACCTTCGGCTTCGACACCGACATGAAGCACTTCGCGATCTTCGGCCGGTGCGAGGACTGCGCCCGGAAGGCCTCCCCCGCCGAGTCGTAGGCTTGGCATATGAAGAGCCCCCTGCTGACCCTGCCCGGCGCCGTCCCCGCCGAGGGCGTGGACGAAGGCGTGGCCGCCCACTACGGCGACCTGTTCCGCGAGCAGCGCGCCCTCGCCGACGGCACCGGATTCGTCGACCTGTCCCACCGCGGGGTCGTCACCGTCACCGGACCGGAACGGCTGTCCTGGCTGCATCTGCTGCTCACCCAGCACGTCAGCGAGCTGCCGCCGCACCAGGCGACCGAGGCCCTGATCCTCTCCGCCCACGGCCACATCGAGCACGCGCTCTACCTGGTCGACGACGGCGAGACGGTCTGGGCGCACGTCGAGCCCGGCACCCAGGAGGCGCTGATCGCGTACCTGGAGTCGATGAAGTTCTTCTACCGGGTCGAGGTCGCCGACCGCACCGCCGACATCGCGGTGGTGCATCTGCCCGCCGGGTCCATAGCGGAGGTGCCCGAGGGCGTCGTGGTGCGCGAGACGCCGTACGGACGGGACCTGTTCCTGCCCCGCGCGGATCTGGAGTCGTACGCGGAGAAGGCGGGGCCGCCCGCCGGGATCCTGGCGCACGAGGCACTGCGGGTCGAGCAGCAGCGGCCGCGGCTCGGCTTCGAGACCGACCACCGCACTATCCCGCACGAGCTGGGCTGGATCGGCGGCGCGGTGCATCTGCAGAAGGGCTGCTACCGGGGGCAGGAGACGGTCGCCCGGGTGCAGAACCTGGGGAAGCCGCCGCGGCGGCTGGTCTTCCTGCACCTGGACGGCAGCGAGGTGCACCTGCCCGTGGCGGGGACGGAGATCCGGCTCGCCGACGACGGGCCGGAGGGACGGAAGATCGGTTTCGTCACGACGTCCGTACGCCACCACGAGCTGGGCCCGGTCGCGCTGGCGCTGGTGAAGCGGAACGTGCCGGTGGACGCGCGGCTGCTCGCCGGGGGGACGGCGGCCGCGCAGGAGACCGTCGTCGAGCCCTGAGCCGTGCGGCTCAGACCGGCCGCACGGCTCAGATGCAGCCGTACGGCTCAGATTTCCAGCAGGACGGTGAACGGGCCGTCGTTGGTGAGCGACACCCTCATCCTCGCGCCGAAGCGGCCCGTCGCCACCGTGGCGCCCAGGTCGCGCAGCCGGGCGACCACCTCGTCGACCAGCGGTTCGGCCACGTCGCCGGGGGCCGCGGCGTTCCAGGTGGGGCGGCGGCCCTTGCGGGCGTCGCCGTACAGGGTGAACTGGCTGATCACCAGGAGCGGGGCGCCGGTGTCGCTGCACGACTTCTCGTCGTGGAGCATCCGGATCGACCAGAGCTTGCGGGCGAGCTGGGCCGCCTTCTCCTTGGTGTCCTCGTGGGTGACGCCGACGAGGACGCACAGCCCCTCGCCCTCGATCGCGCCCACCGTCTCGCCGTCCACGACGACGCTCGCGCCGTCGACCCTCTGCACCACTGCACGCATACGGCCATCATGCCGGTCGACGAACACAGGGCCGACGGCGGCCCGCGCGGGACCCCGGTCGGGCTATTTTTTACTCCTTAGCGCCCATCTGGGGCGGATCGGGGAAACTCGCTCACATTGCGGCAGCTTGGGGTGGCACGATGCTGGCACATGCCGGTCGAGGGGACGGTTGAGGCATATGAGCACACGGGGAATCGGACAGCCGGTGACGGCGGTCCCGCCCGCCCACGCGGCCATCGGGGAGCGGGAGTTCCACCGGCCGCCCACACAGCGCACCGACAGCCCGGTGCTGTCGGAGGAGAAGCGGACGGCCGATCTGACGCTGCTCAGTCTGCCGGAGCTGCGCGCGGTGCGCCGTGACGCGCAGCGCGACGAGGCCGACCTCAGCTATGTGCGCAGGCTGCTCCAGGGGCGTATCGACATCCTGCGCGCGGAGTTGGCGCGGCGGGTCCCGGAGGGTGTGCCCTCGGTGCCCGCGGCGGGGGACGGGTCGGTCGTGGAGCGGCTGTCTGTCGTGGAGCGGCTGTCGGAGATCCTGCGGGACGGCCCGGCTCGGCACCGTTCCTCCGCGCGGCATGTGACGCTGGGGACGCCGCGGAGCGAGGAGTACCGGCGGCTGGCGGCGGAGATGCTGGGCGAGGTGGAACTGTCCGACCTGGGCGCCCGCACGGATGGGGAGCTGAGCACCGCGATGGGGCGGCTCGTGCGGTACGAGCAGCAGGTGTCCCGGCGGCGGCAGCGTCTGCAGCGTACGGCCGACGAGTGCAGCGCGGAGATCGCGCGCCGGTACCGGGAGGGAGAGGCGCAGGTCGACGACCTGCTCGCGTGAGCGAGGCCCCCCTTGGGGGGCGGGAAAAACCTCTTGGGGGGACGGGAAAAAACCTCGTCGACACCCGCCGCGCGGCCGCCCTACCGTGACCCCATGACCTCCCGTGCCTCCCGTGCCGACATCGACATACGCCCCATCACCGCGTCCGAGTTCCCCGACTGGAACCGGGCCATGAACATCGGGTTCCTGCGGGAACCCACCTCGGACGACGACATCATCGAGGCGCGCCGGGCGCAGTTCACGCCCGGCCGGTCGCTGGGGGCCTTCGACGGGGGGCGCTGCGTCGCCACGTTCCGTTCCTTCGCGCAGGAGCTGACCGCGGTCGGCGGGGCGGCCGTGCCGGCGGACGCCGTCACCAATGTGACCGTCGCCCCCACCCACCGCCGTCGGGGCCTGCTGAGCCGCATGATGGCGCAGGACCTGGCCGCCGCGAAGGAGCGGGGGGACGTGGTCGCGACGCTCATCGCCGCCGAGTACCCGATCTACGGGCGATACGGCTTCGGCCCGGCCACCTCGGCGACCGAGTGGACGATCGACGTACCGCGCTCCGGTCTCGACCCGCGGTGGGCCGGGCCGGAGGACGGCGGGCGGATCGACCTCGTGGACGCGGAGGACGTCCGCAAGTTCGGCCCGGAGCTGCACGAGCGGCTGCGCCGGGCGCAGCCGGGTGCCGTCAGCCGTGACGAGCTGTGGTGGCGGATCACCACCGGGGCCGTGCGGTTCCATCCGACGTTCCACGAGCCGTTCTACGCGATGTACCGCTCGGCCGGCGGTGAGGTCGAGGGCATGGTCGCCTACACAGCGGACGACCACTGGGGTGCCAAGCAGCCGTTGAACACGGCGCGGGTGAAGTGGCTGAGCGCGGTGACACCGGCCGCCGAGCGCGCGCTGTGGCGCTATCTGTGTTCGGTGGACTGGGTGGTGAAGGTGAAGAGCGGCTGGCGAGCCCCCGACGATCTGCTTCCGCACCTTCTGCCGGACCCGCGCGCCGCCGCCGTCACCACGCAGGCGGACTGGCTGTGGGTGCGGATCCTGGACGTCGTACGGGCCCTGGAGGCGCGGACGTACGAGGCGGCGGGGTCGCTGGTGCTGGAGGTGGCCGACAGCGGCGGGCTGAGCGGCGGCCGGTACCGGCTGGAGGCGTCGGCGGACGGTTCCGGCACGTGTGTGCCGACCACCGAGGGCGCCGATCTCGCGCTGGACGTCGCCGAACTGGCCGTGCTGTGGCTGGGGGACGAGTCGGCGGTGCGGCTGGCGGCGCTGGGCCGGGTGCGAGAAGAACGAGCGGGCGCCGCCCGTCAGGCCGACGCCCTGCTGCGTACGTCCAGGCGACCGTGGTGCCCGGACATCTTCTGAGCGCGGTGTCCGTACGCGCCCCTGCTGCCGCCTCCTTTCGCCGACGACGGGTGAGCACTCATCCGTAGCGAGCTGTTCAGTTGTGGTTGTGGTTGTTGTGCGGGTGGTGCGGTGGTGCGGCTGACGGGCTCCCGGCTCCCCTCCGGAAGGGAGCCCGGCCAGCGGTTCGTGCGTGGTGCCGTCAGCCGGACTGGGCCAGCAGCATCACGAGGATGACCGCGCCGATGCCGCCGATCATGGTGTTGCGTGCCTTGATGCCCACGGTGAGGGCGACGAAGGCGATGATCCCCATCGGCCCGTACTTCCACTGGACGAGCTGCTCGAGTCCGATGGCCAGGGCGGCGAGGACGATGGCGACGAGCGGCATGGCGGTCCCCCTTTGTCTGTGGCCTCCAACCGTCACCGTGTGGCCAACCCCTTCGTAAAGCCGACCAGCTTGCATGAGTTGGTGACCAACTTGGTGTTAGTTATCTCCACTTGGAAGAGGCTTATAACCACCCTCCGCTGAACTGCCCGAAGATGGCGAGAAGTTGTAGTGTTTGGTTGTGGACCCGGAACACGCCTCCGTCAATGGGCGGAAGAAGTCACAGCGGCCACAGAGAACCCATCGTGAAGTGGCCGACGAACTGCGCGCCCGGATCCGGTCCGGTGCGCTGCGGCCGGGCCAGCGCATGCCCACCCAGGCCCAACTGGCCGCGGAGTTCGGCGTGGAGCGCCCCGCGATACGCCAGGCGCTGCGCATCCTGCAGTCCGAGCTGCTGCTCACCAACGTCTCCAAGGGTGCCCCGGCGACCGTCGCCGCCCGTCCCGGCGGAGCGCCGGCCGGTCCCGGGGCACCGCCGCTGCCCACCACGGTGGCCCTCGCGCCCAGGATCGCCGCGGCCTTCGAGGCCGAGCACGTCGAGATCGACGCCGTCTGTCTGACCTCCATCTCCCTCACGCTCGCCATGGGGGAGCCGTTGCGGCAGATCCACGCGGGGCGACTGAAACCGGCCAAGGTCGACGTGCGGGTGCTGCTGCCCAGCCGGGACATCGACCTCGCCTTCCCGGTGCCGGTCGAGGGACGGCCGGACGCCGAAGGCCCGCTCCACGCACGGTGGTTGTCGATGCGCAACGCGCAGGGGCAGGTGCTCCGCCACAACCTGCTCGCGCTGCGCGCCACGCACGGCATCGATGTGCGGGTCTCGTTCCGCGCGCTGCCCTTCACCCCGCCGGTGAAGCTGTATCTGCTGAATGGCGCGGAGGCGTTGTTCGCCTACTACACGGTGGCCCGCAGCCAGGCGCAGATCGACCAGGAGAGCCTGGAGACATACGACGCGCAGGGCATACGGTCGATGCTGTTCGCCTTCGAGCAGGGCGCGGGCCTGCGGGACACCACGTTCGTGGAGCAGTCGCACCTGTGGTTCAACGCGCTGTGGGAGACCATCAGTTCGGAGCTGGTGCTCACGAGCTGACGTCTCCCACGGGACGGGTGCCGGAAATTTTCGCGTTCAGAGCGCGGGCTTGCCCACCAGCAGGGCGAGCAGCACCGCTCCGGCGGAGCTGAACCCCGGCCTGTCGGCCCTGATGCCTATGGTGAGCAACAGCAGGCCGACGAGGCCGGCCACACCGTACCTCCACTGGATGAGCTGCTCGACGGTGACGACGACGACGGCGGAGATCAGAGCGAGGAAGTGCATGATGTCCCCCCTTAGCGGTTCCGCCAACTCCGCAAAGTTGGCGACCAACTCTCCTGACGTTGTCCCCACTTGGTCGCACTCCATAAACAACTTTCAAACAACTCCCGCCAGGTCGATCAAAGTTGTAGCGTTTGGTCGTGACCCAGGAGAACGTGGCAGTGAACGGCAGTAGCAGGCTCACGCCCCAGGAGATCGCCGGCATCCTGCGGGAACGCATCCGAGGCGGCCAGCTCAAGGCGGGCGACCGGCTGCCCACCCAGGCCGAACTGGCTGAGGAGTTCGGGGTGGAACGCGGGACCGTCCGCCAGGCCCTGCGCGCCCTCCAGGCGGATGGCCTGCTCAGCAACGTCAGCAAGGGCAGCCCGCCGCGGATCGCCGAACCGGCCCCCGCGCGGGAGGAACCTCAGCCGACAATGGTGGCGCTGGCACCGCGCCTGACGGACGCCTTCGAAACGGCCCATGTGCGGATCGACGCCGTGTGTCTGACCTCCGAGAGCTTCATGCTGGCGCTCGGTGAGCCGCTCCGGCACATCCACGAGGGCCGCACCCGCCCCGACTCCGTCCACGTCCGCATCCTGCTGCCGTCCCGCAACATCAACCTCGCCTTCCCGGTCCCCGTGGAGGACGGCGACGGCGGCGCCAACCCGGTGCACGAACGCTGGCTGTCGATGCGCAACGCGCAGGCCCGCGTGCTCCGGCACAACCTCCTGGCCCTGCGCGCCACCCACGGCATCGACGTACACGTCTCCTTCCGCGCGCTGCCCTTCACCCCGCCGGTGAAGCTGTACCTCCTCAACGGCGACGAGGCCCTGCTCGGCTACTACCTGCTCACCCGGCGCGAGGAGGAGTGGGAGAGCCACACCCTTGAGATGTACGACGCCCTGGGCTCGACGTCCCTGCTGTTCTCCTTCCTCAGACGGGCCGGTCAGCGGGATCAGGCATTCGTGGAGGAATCCCAGAAGTGGTTCGACGCCCTCTGGGAAACCATCACCACGGACCTGACACTCTCCTAGTGACTTCTGAGACGACACAGACTGATGCGGCAACGGCCGGGACCGAGACGGAACTGAACGAACTGCGGGACCTGATCAAAGGTGTCCGTGTCGTGCTGTGGGACTTCGACGGCCCTGTCTGCCGGCTGTTCGCCGGACATTCCGCGGAGCGGGTGGCGACCGACCTGGCGGCCTGGCTCGAGGGACGGGGCCTGCACAACCTGCTCACGGAGTCCCAACGCGAGTCCCTGGACCCGCATGTCGTCCTGCGTGCCGTCGACCACCGGCACCCCGGCAGCGACCTGGTCGCGGAGCTCGAGGAGCGCCTCACCCAGGAGGAGCTGCGGGCCACCGCCTCGGCGATGCCCACCCCGTACGCCGATCCGCTGATCCGCACCTGGACCGCGGTGGGGACCCGGCTGGCCATCACCACCAACAACTCCCCGCGCGTGGTGCGCGAGTACCTCGCCTCCCGACGGCTCGCCGCCTGCTTCGCCCCCCACATATACGGCCGCACCCAGGAGCTCAACCACCTCAAACCCGACCCCCACTGCATCAACCGCGCCCTGGCCGCGTTGGGCGCCGCTCCCACCACGTCCCTGATGATCGGCGACACCCCGTCCGACTTCCACGCCGCGCAGGCCGCGGGCGTCCCTTTCCTGGGCTACGCCCGCAACGACCACAAGAGCAAGCTGCTGCGGGACGCCGGTGCCTCCACGGTCGTAGGCTCCCTGAAACCCCTCCTGCGGCTGGTCAGGGACCTGCATCAGGCCTGAGTCGTCAGCAGGGTGAGCGCCAGCGCCGCACAGAGCAGGCGGCCGTTGCGGGGTTCCCGTGCCCAGGCGCCGATGAAGAACAGGAGTACGAGAGCGACGGGGCTCAGCTGCGCCTTCACGAGCAGGTCCAGCGTCAGCTCTCCGAGTGCCATGAGCACCTTGGGCAGAGGCATGATCCGACCATCTCCCTTCCACTTTCCTGAAAGTGCTCAACTACCCGTCCAATTGGACTGTTTGCGCTGCTTCTGGTCTGCCCCGCCCGGCTGATCCCTTAACCGACAGGCCACCGGAGACCGCTGGTTGGCCGGTTCGACTGGTTTGCCAGTGGACTGAAAGCGGTACGTTCCGGTTGTGGAACGACAGCGGACCGGCAGGCGAGGCGGTGGCAGAGAGCTCCAGCGGGTGGTCGACGAGCTGCGCGGAAGGATAGGGAGCGGCTACCCCGAGGGCTCCTTCCTGCCGGCGCAACGGGCCCTGGCCGAGGAGCTGGGCGTCTCCCGCGACACGGTGCAGCGGGCGGTGCGGGAGCTGGAGAGCGAAGGCTGGATCCAGACGCGGCAGGGCCGTGGCTCCCGGGTGGTCAAGACGCAGCTCATACAGTCCTCGGCCGCCAAGGCGACGCGGCTGAGCGGGCGGCTGACCCTGGCGCCGTTCATCAGCGAGGCCTTCGAACAGCCCGAAGTCACCCTGGACGTCTACACGCTGACGTCCGAGTCGCTCGACGCGCACATCCGGCTCCAGGCGGAGCGCATTCGCGGCGGCTTCATCGCACCCGAGCGCATCACCCTGCGCATGCTCCTGCCGGATGCGACACTGCCGTTGCCGTACCCCCGGGTCAAGGACGACCGCAAGGACACCCGCCTGCGGGAACGGCTGCGCACCATCACCGAGTCGCACACCGCCTCACTGCTGGGGTCCCTCAGGGACCTGCAGACCGAAGGTCTGGTGCCCTCCGTGGACGTCCGGATCCGGCACACCCCGCTGACCCCCACCTTCAAGCTCTACCTGATCAACGCCGTCGAGGTCCTGCACGGCATGTACGGGATCATCGAGCGGCCCTTGGAGCTGAAGCGCGGCGAGGTGGTCACGGCTCTGGACGTCCTGGGCCTCGGGGCCACCCTCACCCACCATGTGAAGACCGAGCAGCCGACCGCCCCGGGATCGGTGTTCGTGAACAGCATGCAGCAGTGGTTCGACTCGGTGTGGAACCTGCTTTCGGATTGAACGGCATGCGGTACCCTTCGCGCACCGATTGAGCAAGCGCTCGCCTCCGTTCGTACCAAGGGGCATACCAGCCAACTCGAACGGGCTTCCGCAGCCTCACACCAGACGGGTGACACCATGCCCGACGTGTCCCGGCATGCGGTACTCCGCGTGCGGGAGAGGAGGCCGCATGCCTACCTTCAGTTGTGACTCCCCTCGTACCTCCCGGAGCGGCCCGTGGGCGCACCACCTCTTCCCCGACCCGTCCTCGGGGGGCCCACCACCGCGCCCGACGCCCGGCTCCGTGGTTTCGTGGAGCGCGCCACGCGGCGCGGACTGGCGAGCAGCGGTCATCACAACCAGAACTACGTGTTACCGCTGACCGAGCCGGAAGCACGGCTTCTGGGCCGGGAGCCGGGGACCTCCGTGACGGTACGGATCCGCCGGTTGGAGGCGCTGCCGGTCGTCATCAGGACCTGGGACAACGAGGACGAGATCCTGGGCGCGGTCAAGGGGATCCTGCCGCATGTGCCGCAGTGTCTCGCCAAGGGTGCCGGCTTCGCGATCCACAGCTATGTGGAAGGCGTGCCGCTCTCCAGCGTCTGCGGGAACGGCAAGCCGTTGGATACGCTGCTGATCAGGGCACTTGCCGGACTGCTCGCCCAGATGGCCCAGGTGCGGCGCAGCACGCTGCCGCCGTTGCCGACCGGCTGGCCCCGCAATGACACCGACAGTCAGGGTTTCCTGCGCAAGCTGGCGTACCTGGCGGACCAGCAGATCCGTCAGCCCAATTGGACCGACTTCGGCGGACTGTTCGCGGCGCTGGGCATCCCTGAGGACGCGCTCATTCGGCTGGCGGAGCGGACGCCCGTCATGGCGCGTCGGCCGTACAGCCTGCTCCACGCCGACCTGCACCGGGACAATTTGATCGTGTCCTACGGCGGGCACCCCCCGCTCATCTGCGTCGACTGGGAGCTGGCGACCTACGGTGACCCGCTCCATGATCTGGCGACCCATCTCGTGCGTATGCGCTATCCGACGCACCAATGGCCCGAGGTGATCGAGGCGTGGGAGATGGCAATGCGGCGCATCCGCCCTGCCGCCGTCAACGGACTGACCAAGGACCTGGGCCATTACCTGGCCTTCGAGCGGGCGCAGTCCGTCTTCCCCGATGTGATGCGGGCCGCGCGGTCGCTTGAGGAATCGTTCTCCCAGAAGAGCCTGGACGAGGCGACGGCGGAGGTGAGTCGGGCGCTGGAGGCTGCTGCCATACCGCTGCGGCTCAGGAGCGTGCCCGGGCCCCAGGAGATCGAACGGGCGCTGTTCCGCTGGCTGGCCTCCCGCCGTGACCCCGACGGTGCCGTTCCGGTGCGGGCGTTCGGCTGGCAGGCGGACCGCCGGCTGCCTCTGTCGCCGGACTTCCCTGCGGAGGCGGTGCGGGACGCCCTCGCTTCGGAAGGGGCCGCGCCGGCCGGACGGGTGTTCAAGGGCACGACCCATCTCAACACCGTGGTCCAGGTCCCGGGCGCCGGGCTCTCCGTGGTGGTGAGACGAAGACTGCCGGAGGTGCCCAGCGGCGAGCCCCGCTTCCTCAGCGAGCACGCCGTGCTGCGGGCCATCGAGGAGGCGCCCGTCGCCGTGGCCGCGCCGAGGGCCCTGGCGCTGGGCGAGACCTACCCGGACGACGGCTTCGCCATCCATACATACGTCGGGCCGCGCGACATGGACCGCCCCCCGAACCATCCCGTGAACGGTCTGCTGCCGCATGAGGCGGACGGTCTCGTGGACCAGCTCTGTGCGCTCACCCGGGTGGACTACAGGCAACTCGATCCGCTCGCCTGTGAGCGGGGCTTCTACCGGTGGCTCAAAAGCCAACTCATCCGTCTCGTCCGGGAACTGCCCCGTAAGACGCAGCAGCTCGCCCGGCAGCTGGGGCTGCCGGACGCCGATCGTCTGGACCAGATCCTGTCCCGGCAGGAGGTGAGCCACCGGGAACAGTCCCTGCTGCACGGCGACCTCAACCCCTGGAACCTGGTGCGCCGGGACGGATCGGACGCGCTGACCATCATCGACTGGGAGATGGCCCTGATCGGCGATCCCCTCTACGACCTGGTCCGGCACATGCACCTCACCCCGACCCGCCCGGAGATCCGGGACCGGATGTTCAGCCGCTGGGAGCGTCGGCTGCCGTCCGAGTACACACGTGACTGGCGCGAGGACTGGCAGGCGTACCGCCGGCTGGAGATCGTCCGTTCCGCCTACATCGACCTGGACCGCATCGTGACGGGCGCAAGCCTGGACGCGCCAAACGTCCGCCGCGCGGTCGACTCCTACGCGGTGACCCTGGCCGTCGCCAGCGGTTCCCTTGGCCTGCCACTCCGTTTCACGGCGAACCCCTATCTTGCCCGGGCACTGGTGTAGGGGGAACATGTCAGCCAAGGCCAGTGTGCACGCGGGCGTGTGACGGCCTGCCGGATGGGAGCGCTTAGGGGGTCGGGCATGCCGGAGCGCGTGAACGGGTCGTCCGGCAGCGGTGTGAACAGACGCTTACGCGGCTTTCAGAACCGCTTCGAGCCCTTGGTGACCCGCCTCTTCCTGGCGGGCATTTTCGTCACTGGCGTGATCGCTCAGTTCGTCCAGCCGGTGGGGGATGCCCTCGAGGGCATGGCGTTTCTCGGCGGCGCTCTGCTCAGTCTGGTCGCGTACGTGCTCTACGACGCGGTGCAGGAGCTCTCTTCGTCGGTGCGGCTGCCGACGCCTGCCCTGGTGAACTCGAGTGAGCTGGGCGGCTTCGTCAACGAGGCCTTCCGGGCGCGCAAGGTCGAAATCAGTTTCCTCGGCTACACGGGAGAGACCCTACTACCACGAGGTCCATCGCAGTCTGGCAAGACTGTTCGATGATCCGGGGCCGACGAAGACGGTAGTCGTGCGGCTGCTCGTGCCGGACTTCGAGAAGCCCATGACCGTACCGGCGCGGGTGGGGCCCGACGACCGTCCCGTGGACGATTCGGCATTCCGTAACCGGATGCTGCGGCAATGCCGGGACTACAGCGGAAGCCTGTCGGCCGTTGCGAACAGTCTCAATGGGACTGGACGGTTCGTCGTCGAGTGCGAGTACCGCTGCTACCCCGGCATTCCGCGGGACAAGATCTGCATATTCAACCGGACCCAGGTCCTGCACGGCCTCTACGATGTTTCCGCCCGGAAGCGACTGCAGGACAGGGGCCCCGAGTACTACGACCCCATGGGTTACACGACGGAGCTCAACGTCTGGTCGCGGGAGGGCACGACTGCCGCCGAGGCGGCCGTCTCCATGTGGGTGAAGCATTTCGACGAACTCTGGGTGATGTCGTCGGTGCCCAACTGGGGTCGGAGCGCTGCGGCTTAGGCCTCCCCACGGCTCACAGCGCCTTCGTCCAGCGCCGGCCGATCACCTCCGCGACCCGACCCGGGTGGACCCGTCCGTGCCGTGGCCCAGGGCGACGACCCGCCTGGCCTGGCCCTCGATCACCCGCATGACGCTCGCGTCGATGCCGTGGGCCTCCTGGCCCATGGTCGACGCGGGGTGTGAGTGGCCGCGGACATCAGCCGTCGCTGTCCGCCTCCCGGGCCGCCTGCTCCAGCCGTTCGCGGTAGGACGCCCACCAGGCCGGGTCGGCCGACGGGAGGCTCGTCGCGGTCTCGGTCTCTCCCGCGCCGCCGTCGAGCAATTCCCGGAGGATGTCGGCGTGGCCGGCGTGGCGTTGGGTGTCGGCGATGACGCGGACCACGGCGTGGTGCAGGGTCAGTTCGCTCCTCTCGTCCGGCCACCAGGGCACCCTGCCCGTCGTGTCCAGCGGCAGGGCGTAGAGCGTGGCGTCCGCGTGCGCCCACGCCCGGCGGTACAGATCCACCACGAACGCGCGTGACTCCTCCGCGGTGGCCCACATGTCCGCGTTGGTCTCCGCGGCGTCCGCGAGCCAGGGCAGCGGCTCCCCGGACGGGCGGCCGAAGGTGTCGCAGAGGTAGCCGAGTTCGATGCCGGCCACATGTTTCACCAGGCCCAGGAGGTTGGTGCCGGTCTGGGTCATCGGGCGGCGGACGTCGTACTCGGAGAGGCCTTCAAGCTTCCACAGCAGGGCGTCGCGGGCCTCCTGGAGGTAGCGGTGGAGGTCGGACTTGGCGGTGCCGGACACGGTCATGGGGCCAGTCTCCCGCGTGCCGTCTCCATACGGCTGAGGGCATCTTCGCTCCCAGCTCTACGGACCACCTGGGGGCAGCAGCTCGGGGCCTCCCGTTGAGCCGAACCGGCCGACGATCAGATCGTCCATAGGCAGGCTGGTCAGCCGGGTCCGTTCGTCGACACCGATGTCATCCCAGCGCTGGTACATCCCATCCGGGAAGGTGATCCAACGCCAACGATCCTCAGTGTTCGCCGGGACGGAGCCCCGACCTCTTCTGCCGGCATTGAGCGACCACGACTGGAGGACTATGGGCCGGACGCGTTCGGCGATCCCGGGCAAGCATGACTCCTGCGTGTACATATACTGAATATTGGCGTTGAATAGAGGAGTCCAGTATGAGCGTGACGACAATCGACCTTGATGACGATGCGCTGGAGAAGGCCATGCGTGTCGCCGGTGGTGGAACCAAGAAAGAGGTGGTCAATGCTGCCCTTCGCGAGTACGCCGAACGCCATGAGCGGGTCGCGCTTGTAGCCAAGCACTTCCACGCCGCCCAGCAGTGGGACTACGAGGGCTGGCAGCAGCGCCGCGTCGAGGACAAGCAGGGTGGCGCGTGATCCACTACCTGCTCGACTCCTCGGGTCTGTGGCGCCTCCTCCGCGAGGAGCGGCTGAGGGACGCGTGGCTGGAGACCACAACCCTCCGGGCGATCGGGTCGTGCGCCGCCCAGCGGGCCGAGTTCCGGCGTTCAGCGCGCAACGCCGCGGAGTACGAGGCCATGGGGGAGATGTTCACCGACCTGTACCCCGACGTACCTCTTCCGAAGAGGTTGTGGGACTGGGTCGACACAGCCCAATACGCTCTCGCCGAGAAGGGGGCCCTCGGCGCGGCCGGTCCGCTCGACCTGATGATCTGTGCGACCGCCGTGCATCATGGACTGACTGTCCTGCACGACGACGCCGATTTCGTCACCGTGGCCCGCTTCCTGCCCGACGTCAGCGAGCGGAATGTGCGCAACGTTCCAGGTCTCTAGCATCCTTGGCGCCCGTGGACTCGCTCTGCAAAACTTCCGCGTGGTCTCGTTCAAGTACTGGTGAAGCCATGTGGGCGCCCGGCGGCTGTTGGGCTTGAACCGAGGCAGTCTGCGCCGGCTTGGCGGCCATCAGCAGTGCGAACGAGCGGGAGTCGAGCACACATCCGTGCTCCCTATCACGAACATCCCCTCTCGCAAGGCGCGTTGGCCCTAAGCAGGTACCGCAGCCCGAGAGGCGAGAGAGGTCAGGACCGCGCGCTTCGGAACGCGAGATATCGGCTGAAGGCTTCGTGGCTGTCGGGGGTGAAGCGCCACTTCAGCAGGGCGGACCGCAGCTCGGGCTCGGTCAGCCAGTCATGCCAGGCGACCTCGTCGGGATCGGGGACCACCGCGTCCGGCACCACGGCTTCGTGTACGCCGAGCCAGTGAGGGCTCAAGCCGCTGCGGTTGATGAATGTGAACAGCAGGCGCGGCAGCGCACGAATGCCCAGCTCTTCGGCCAGCTCCCGCGCGGCGGCCTGTTCGTAGGACTCGCCGACGTTTGCGGCGCCACCGACCTCTACCTCATAAAGTCCGGGGAAGCGCGATACCTGTTCCGGCCGTCGGTGGACGAGGATCCGGCCACGATCATCACGACACACCGTCACGGCGACCCGATGCAGCCAACCCTCCCGGATGGCCTCCCGACGGCTGACCAGCCCCAGCACGCGATCTTGACCGTCGACACGCTCCACCAATTCATCCACGACGCACACCCTGGCAGAGCCCACCGACAACGCCGGATGACGACACTTGTCCTGCACGCGGCGCACTATTGCAAGCGGGTGCTTGCAATAGTTAGCGGGGTGCGGCAGGGTGGGGGTATGGCATCGCTCAACGTCGGCAATCTTGGTGAGTATCTGCGCGAGCAGCGGCGCAGTGCGCAGTTGTCGCTGCGGCAGCTCGCCGATGCCGCCGGGGTGTCGAATCCGTACCTCAGCCAGATCGAGCGCGGGCTGCGCAAGCCCAGCGCGGAGGTGCTGCAGCAGGTCGCCAAGGCCCTGCGGATCTCCGCCGAGACGCTCTACGTCCGGGCCGGCATCCTCGACGCCGAGCGGGGCCGGGACGAGGTGGAGACACGGGCCGCGCTCCTCGCGGACCCCACGCTGACCGAGCGTCAGAAGCAGGTGCTGCTCCAGATCTACGAGTCCTTCCGCAAGGAGAACGGGTTTGGTGGAGCCGAAGACGGTGAGGCGACGGAGGATCCCGAGGTGTCCGCGGCCGTCGACGCGAGTGACCGCGCGGTGGACGCTCCGGACGGCGATGCCGTGATACGCCGGAGCCGTACGTCCGACGGCGGTACGTCCGCCGAGCGCCGCCCCCGTGCGGGTGGCGGCAGTGACAAGGGTCCGCGGCGGACGGCCGGCTGAGCCGGATCAGGGCACCGGCCGCCCGCCGCGGATCACATGAGAACCCTCAGCCGAAAACGAATCCGGGAGGACCATCACCATGGCCATCACCGACGACCTGCGCAAGACCCTCAGCGATCCGACCCCGCTCTACTTCGCCGCCGGCACCGCCGACCTCGCGCTGCAGCAGGCCCGGAAGGTGCCGGCCCTGGTGGAGCAGTTGCGCGCCGAGGCCCCGGCCCGCATCGAGGCCGTCCGCAACACCGACCCCAAGGCCGTGCAGGAGCGGGCGACCGTCCGGGTCCGGGAGACGCAGGAGACCCTCCAGGCCAAGGTCGGCGAGATCCTCGGCACGCTCGACACCGACCTGAAGAAGCTCGGCGAGAACGCCCAGGACCTCGCGCTGCGCGGCGTCGGCATCGCCGCCGAGTACGCGGTCAAGGCGCGGGAGACGTACGAGAGGGTCGCCGAGCGCGGCGAGCAGACCGTGAAGACCTGGCGCGGCGAGGCCGCCGAGGGCATCGAGGACATCGCCGTGGCCGTCGAACCGGCTCCCGAGCCGAAGCCCGAGCCGGTCGAGCCCAAGGCCGACACCGAGTCCGCCGCGGTGAAGAGGCCCTCCCCGGCCAAGAAGGCCCCGGTGCGCAAGCCCACCGCGAAGAAGACGACCCCGCCCGCGAAGTAGTCACCGCCGGGCGGTGTGACGGGGACGGGCCGGGCACTCTCATGGTGCCCGGCCCGTTCTCCGGATAGCCGACCGGTGGATGCGGGTACGGTGACGGCGTGAAGACGGCGCAAAAACGAGCCGAGTCTGGTGGTGGACGTAGTGCTGATGCAGGGCTTCGCGGGGTTCATGTGGCTGCTGAGCATGGCCCTGATCGTTTTCAGCGGCTTCGCGCTGATTGACGCCGCCACGCGCCGTGAGGACGCTTACCGCGCGGCGGACAAGAAGACCAAGCCGTTCTGGCTGATCATTCTGGCCCTTGCCTTCGTGGTGAACCTGATCTTCGACATTCTGTCGTTCCTGCCGATCATCGGCCTGATCGCGACCATCGTGTACATGGTCGACGTCCGCCCGGCCCTCCGCGGTCTGCCCGGCGGCGGCCGCGCCCGCAGGGGCGGCTCCAGCAGCGACGGCCCCTACGGCCCGTACAACGGCGGCCGCTGACCCGGGGGGGCAGATGGCCCGACTCCGCGCTCCCGAGAGGGGCGCGGAGGACCGCTCACGCCGCCCGGTCCAGCAGCAGTACCGCCACGTCGTCCGTCAGTTCGCCCCCGTTGAGGTGGCGCACCTCGTTCACGGCGGTCCGCAGCAGTTCCTCGCCGCGCAGCCCCTCGGAGAGCTGGCGGCGGATCATCTCCACCATGCCGTCCTGACCGAGCCGCTCGCCGGTGTCGCCGACCCGGCCCTCGATCAGACCGTCGGTGTAGAGCATCAGGCTCCACTCGGCGCCCAGCTCCACCTGCATCCGCGGCCAGCGGGCGCCCGGCAGCAGCCCGAGCGCCGGGCCGTTGTTGTCGTACGGCAGCAGGAGTGCCGGCACGCCCGGGCGGGCGAGCAGCGGTGACGGGTGGCCGGCCAGGCACAGGCCCGCCCGGCGGCCGTCCGGCGCGATGTCCACCGTGCACAGGGTCGCGAAGATCTCGTCGTCCGCGCGCTCGTGCTCCAGCACCTCCTGGAGGGTGCCGAGGAGCTGGTCCCCGCACAGCCCGGCCAGGGTCAGCGCGCGCCAGGCGATGCGCAGCTCCACGCCGAGGGCGGCCTCGTCCGGGCCGTGCCCGCAGACGTCGCCGATCATGGCGTGCACGGTGCCGTCGGGGGTGCGGACGACGTCGTAGAAGTCGCCGCCGAGCAGGGCGCGGGAGCGGCCGGGGCGGTAGCGGGCGGCGAAGCGCAGCGGGGAACCGTCCAGCAGCGGGGTCGGCAGCAGGCCGCGTTCCAGCCGGCGGTTCTCCTGGGCGCGCACCCGGCCCTCGGCGAGCCGCCGCTCGGCGGAGTCGGACCGCTTGCGCTCCACCGCGTAGCGGATCGCCCGGCTGAGCAGCCGGCCGTCCAGCTCGTCGCGGACGAGGTAGTCCTGGGCGCCCACCCGCACCGCCTCCGCGCCGCGCTCGGTGTCGTCGGCGCCGGTGAGGGCGAGGACGGCGTGCCGGGGAGCGAGCTCGAGGACGTGCTTGAGCACGGCGAGCTCGTCACCGTCGCCGGTGCGGCCCGGCGCGGGCAGGGCGAGGTCCAGCAGGATGCAGTGGACGTCGTCGGTCAGCAGCCGCTCGGCCTCGGTGAGATTGCGGGCGGTGCGGATGCGAATCGGCTTGCCGGACTGGTCGAGCAGGTCGGGCACGATCGGCGATCCGCCCGGATCGTTCTCGATCAGGAGCAGGGTGAGGTTGGTGTGGGCGGCCGTCTCGGCCTTGTCCGGCGGTGTGCCGGGCCGGTCGGTGGTGCTGCTCTTGAACGGGGCCGCGGTGTGCGGGGCCGCCGTCCTGGCCTCCGAGGAGTCCGGGGCGGGGCGTGTGCTGTGTGCAGCGGCCGGCGCCTGACCACCTTCCGCGGCCGGGATCGCTCTCTGCCGCGGTACGGGTGCGGGCATTGTTCCGGGTTCCTTCCCTCCCCCCGAGGGCATGGTGGGGGCGTCGGATCTCGACCCTGTCCCCGGCTCCCACTCGGGGTGCGAGCGGGGGATGCCCCTTCGAACGGGGACCATAGCGGTTGACGGCGCTGTAGCGGAATGGTGAAAACCACGCCGCTGTGCCATCGGCCATTGTCATATGCCGCGTTTGCTACCGCAGTTGGACAGGCCGGATGTGCTGCGGGAATGACGAACGTCACGTCCTCAGGGGGTTTGATCGGAAGATCCACGTGCTATGGGTCACGTGGCCTGTGTCACGGGGCCGTTGAGCACACCCGGGGGGAGCGCTCCGCCGGTCAGTCCGCGGCCGCGTCCGGGCGTACGGCCCCGAGGACCGGCATCGATCCGGCCCCGGCGAGGGTAACCGACCGCCCCGGGCGCGGGGCGTGCACCATGATGCCGTCGCCGACGTACATCCCGACGTGGCTGGCGTCGTCGAAGTAGATGATGAGGTCACCGGGGCGCATGTCCTCGATGTCCACGCGCTCCAGCTGCTTCCACTGCGCCTGCGAGGTGCGCGGCATGCTCCGTCCGGCCGCCATCCAGGCCTGTGAGGTGAGTCCGGAGCAGTCGTACGTCTTCGGCCCCTCCGCACCCCACTGGTACGGCTTCCCGATCTGCGCGGTGGCGTACGCCACGGCCTCCCTGCCCTGCTTCGTCGCCTTGCCGTCGATCTCGTCGAGGATGCCGGAGCTCAGCCAGCCGGCCTGTGCCTGGTCGGCGGCCTGCTTCTCCAGCCGGGCCAGGCGCTCCTTCTCCTCCTCCTCGAGCTCGGACTCGACCTTCTCGGCCGCCTTGATCCGCTTCTCGATCTTCTTCCGCGCCTTGGCCTTGGCCTTGCGGCCCGCCTCCAGTTCTTTCAACTGGGTGTCCGCGTCCTGCGCGTACTGCTCCAAGTCCTGCTGGGTGCGGGACATTTCCCCGAGCAGCCCCTTGGTCGCGTGCTCGCCCTGCCGGACCCGGCCGGCGCCGTCGAGGAACTCCTGCGGGCTGTCGCTCAGCACGAGGCGGGCCTCGGGCGGCAGCCCGCCGCCGCGGTACTGGGCGGCGGCCGCGGCGCCCGCGCGCTCCTTGAGCCGGTCCAGTCTCTCCCGGCCCTTGACGATCTTCTCCGCCAGCCGCACGATCTCCGCGGACTGCTTCTTCGCCTTCTCCTCGGCGGCGTTGTACTCCTCGGTGGCGACGGCCGCCGCACGGTAGAGCTTGTCGAGCTTCTTGCGTACGGCTTCGAGTTCCTTGTCGGGGCCGTCGACCACGGTGACGCTGGCGGTCGTGCCCGGGGGCGGCGGGGGAGTGGGGGCCGCGAACGCCGTACCGGGCGCCGCCAGTACGGTGACCGCACAGACCACGGCCACGGCCGTCGCGAGCAATCCGCGCTTGCCCGTCCCCATGACATCACCCCCGTGTGAGTAACCGTCAGTAACAATACGTCGCCGGGGGGATGCTGCCATGCCGACGCGCGAAACGACAGAGGGAGTCCTTCCCGCCTCTCCCGTCCGTGCAATCCCCGGCGCGACGATCGCCCCTCTCATGTGACGAACGACTCACGGAGATCGTTCCCGCCGTGCGGACGTCGCGGCCCGCCGTCAGTTCCGCGGCGCCAACGCCGCCCACCGCACCGTGACTTCCCCCTGCCGCCACCGCGCCGGCCCGTCCGTCACCGGCCAGTCGGCCCTGAGGTCCCGTACCGTCCGGATCCAGCGCTGCCGGGCGCCGTACGAGGCGTAAGGCGCCGCGGTGGCCCAGGCGCGGTCGAAGTCGCGCAGGAAGGCGTGCACCGGCTCACCGGGGACATTGCGGTGGATGAGCGCCTTGGGGAGGCGTTCGGCCAGGTCCGATGGGCGCTGCAGGGATCCGAGCCTGGTCGCGAAGGTGACGGTGCGCGGCCCCTCCGGGCCGAGCGCGACCCACACGTGGCGGCGCCCGATCTCGTCACAGGTGCCCTCGACCAGCAGTCCGCCGCGCGACCCCGTCGCCGGGTCGGCCGGCGCAAGCCGCGCGCACAGCCGCCGCCATACGGCGGCGACCTCCGCCTCGTCGTACTGGCGCAGCACGTTCGCCGCGCGGATGAGCACCGGCCGTCCCGGGACCGGAACCTCGAAGCCGCCGTGCCGGAAGACCAGGCCCTCCCGCTCGTACGGCCGTGCCGCCGCGACCCGGGCCGGGTCGATCTCGACGCCCGCCACGCGCGCGTGCCGTGCCGCGCCGCGCAGCCGGTGCAGCAGCTCGACCGCCGTCCAGGGCGCCGCGCCATAGCCGAGGTCGACGGCGAGGGGGTGCTCCGCGCGGCGCAGCTCCGCGCCGTGCGTGGCCGCGATCCAGCGGTCCATGCGGCGCAGCCGGTTGGGGTTGGTGGTGCCGCGCGTCACGGTGCCCAGCGGGCGGGATGCCACGGTGCCCAGCGGGCGGGAAGGGGCGCGGACTGTCATACGTCTGAGTATGCGGGTACCCGGAGCCGAACATGCGGGTACCCAAACGCCCCGACGTATGCAGGTACCCGCAAGACGCCCCCACGTGAGGGACGCGTCACAGTCTCGAACGGTTGAGCGACAGCCGGTAATGATTCGGCAAAGACCGGGACCCGGCAGTCCGACCGGAAATGGGAACGGATCCATCCGGTGTTGAGCCCACGGAGGGCCCGCACAACCCTCCGACAGCCATGCCCACAGCGAGGAGGAACGCCACGTGAGCCACTACATCGCGAGGCTCGGGCGGCGCTCCCCCGCCGCACCGCCGCGCCTGCGCCTGCACCGCAGGCCCCGCCGCGTGGCGATGCTCTCCGTGCACACCTCCCCGCTGCACCAGCCGGGCACCGGCGACGCGGGCGGCATGAACGTCTACATCGTGGAGCTCGCGCAGCAACTCGCCGCGATCAACATCGAGGTCGAGATCTTCACCCGCGCGACCGCCGCCGCCCTCCCGCCCACCGTCGAGCTGGCCCCCGGCGTCCTCGTCCGGCACGTCGACGCCGGCCCCTACGAAGGCCTCGCCAAGGAGGATCTGCCCGCCCAGCTGTGCGCCTTCACCCACGGCGTGATGCAGGCCTGGGCCGGCCACCGTCCCGGCCACTACGACCTGGTCCACTCCCACTACTGGCTCTCCGGCCACGTCGGCTGGCTCGCCGCCCAGCGCTGGGGCGTCCCCCTGGTGCACGCCATGCACACCATGGCCAAGGTCAAGAACGCCAACCTCGCCGTCGGCGACACCCCCGAGCCGGCCGCCCGCGTCATCGGCGAGACCCAGATCGTCTCCGCCGCCGACCGGCTGATCGCCAACACCGCCGAAGAGGCCGGCGAACTCATGGAGCACTACGGCGCCGACCCCGGCAAGGTCGCCGTCGTCCACCCCGGCGTGAACCTGGCCCGCTTCCGCCCCGCCGACGGCCGCGCCGCCGCACGGGCCCGCCTCGGTCTGCCCCAGGACGCCCTGATCCCCCTCTTCGCCGGCCGCATCCAGCCCCTCAAGGCCCCCGACATCCTGCTGCGCGCGGTGGCCGTCCTGCTCGGCGAACGCCCCGAACTGCGCTCCCGCATCTGCGTCCCCGTCGTCGGCGGCCCCAGCGGCAGCGGCCTCGCCAAGCCGGAGGGCCTGCAGAAGCTCGCCGCGCGGCTCGGCATCGCCGACGTCGTCCGCTTCCACCCGCCCGTCGGGCAGGAACAGCTCGCGGACTGGTTCCGCGCGGCGTCCGTCCTCGTCATGCCCTCCTACAGCGAGTCCTTCGGCCTGGTCGCCATAGAGGCGCAGGCCGCCGGCACCCCGGTGCTCGCCGCGGCGGTCGGCGGCCTCCCGGTCGCCGTACGGGACGGGCAGACCGGCTTCCTCGTCCAGGGCCACGATCCCGCCGCGTACGCGCGCGTGCTGCGCGACTTCGCCGACCACCCGGCCCTCGCCGACCGCATGGGCGAGGCCGCCGCCCGGCACGCCCAGTCCTTCGGCTGGGACAGGGCGGCCGCCGCCACGGCCGACGTCTACACGGCCGCGACCCAGGCCCACCGCCGTCACGTACGCTCGCACCATGGCTGACAAAGCGGCGGAGGCGGCGCAGGTCGTCGAGGATGTGCTGAAGGACGCGGAACTGGAGTGGGGGAGCCCCGCGCCCGGTTCGTACGTGGTGAAACTCCCCGGCACCCGCAAGCTCTCCACGACCGTCTCCCTGATCGCCGGCCGGCACACGCTCTCCCTGAACGCCTTCGTCATCCGCCACCCCGACGAGAACGAGGGCGCGGTCCATCGCTGGCTCCTCGAGCGCAACCTCAAGCTGTACGGCGTCAGTTACGCCGTCGACCCGCTCGGCGACATCTACGTCACCGGCCGCCTCCCCCTCTCCGCCGTCACCGCCGAGGAGATCGACCGCCTCCTCGGCCAGGTCCTCGAGGCCGCCGACGGCAGCTTCAACACCCTCCTCGAACTCGGCTTCGCCTCCGCGATCCGCAAGGAGTACGCCTGGCGGGTGTCACGCGGCGAATCCACCCGCAACCTGGACGCGTTCACCCATCTGCTGGAGCGCCCGTCGCCCGGTAGCGTCCCGGAGTGACCCCCACCAGCTTCCGGAAGTGCCGGGTCAGATGGGCCTGGTCGTAGAACCCGGTGGCGACCGCCACCCCGCTCGGTGACCGCCCCTCCAGCAGCAGCCGCCGCGCCCGCCCCACCCGCCGGGACATCAGATACTGGTGCGGCGCGATGCCGTACGCCCCGCTGAACGCCCGTACCAGGTGCGCGGGATGCGCGGACAGCAGCCCGCCCGCCTCCTCCAGGGTGAGCCCCTCGACCACCCGCGCGTCCAGCAACTCCCGCAGCCGCCGCGCGAGCACGGGATCCCGCCGGACCGCTCCGGCGCCCTCGCGCGAGCGCAGATGCTCCCGCAGCCGCTCCCCGACGAGCGTCAGCCGGCTCTCGGCCTCCAGCTCGTCGCCGGGCCGCACCAGCGCGGAGTGCACCTGCCCGACGCGCCGCCGCAGCAGCGGGTCCCGCAGATCCGGCCGGTCGACGGCGGCCTCGATCAGATCGTCCCCGAGCCGGCTGGTGTCCAGGTACAGCACCCGCTTGCGGAAGCCGTCGGCCGTGGCGGGGGCGCCGTTGTGGGGGACGTGCGGCGGCAGCAGGCTCACCGTGTCGTGCGGGGTGCCGTGCTGGTGCCGGTCCAGGTCGTACCGTACGGCGCCGTCGTCGACGATGAGCAGCGTCCAGGCGTCGTGGACGTGCATCGGATAGGCGTACTCGGTGAAACGGGCGTGGAAGACCTCGACGACGCCCGGGACGCGGGGCCGCCAGGCGGAGACCGTCGCCCTGGAGGCTGCCTGGGAGGGCATGCAAACAACGTACAAGACCGCGCGGCGGCCGGACCGGCAGTCTCACTCCATGACCACCAGCACCCGCTTCGACACGAAGATCGCCGCCCTGCTGCGCGAGGACCTGGAGCCCTGGCAGCGCCTCAACGTCACCGCGTTCCTGGTCAGCGGCCTGGGCAGCCAGTTCCCCGAGCTGATCGGAGAACCGTACGAGGACGCGGACGGCGTGCCGTACCTGCCGATGTTCCGCCAGCCGGTCCTGGTCTTCCAGGGCACGAAGGAAACCCTGAAGACGGCCCACACGCGGGCGCTCACCCGGGCCCTCCCCCGCGCGGTGTTCACCGGCGACCTCTTCGCCACGGGCCACGACGAGGCCAACCGCGCGGCGGTCCGCGCCGTCGGCACGACCGACCTGGACCTGGTCGGTCTCGCCGTCCACGGCCCGAGGAACGCGGTCGACAAGGTCCTGAAGGGGGCCAGGATGCACCCGTGAGACGCTGAGGGCATGACCGCGCCCGGCCGCCCCCTTCTGTTCCTTGACGTGGACGGCCCGCTGATCCCCTTCGGCTCCGGCGCACCCACGCGGGGACCGCTCACGGACGCCGGACACCCTCTGCTGGGCCGCCTCGACCCCACCGTGGGCGCCCGTCTGCTCGCCCTCCCCTGCGACCTGGTGTGGGCGACGACCTGGCAGCACGGGGCCAACGACACGATCGCCCCGCGCCTCGGCCTGCCCCGCCTGCCGGTCGTGCACTGGCCGGAGCACGATGACGACACCCCCGCAACCTGCGGCCTCCACTGGAAGACCCGCCACCTGTCCGAGTGGGCCGGCCTCCGCCCGTTCGTCTGGCTGGACGACGAGATCGGCGCCCCGGACCGCACCTGGACGGAAGCCGCCCACCCGGCCCCGGCCCTGCTGCACCGGGTGGACCCCACGAAGGGCCTGGCGGAGGCGGACTTCGAGGCGGTGCGGAAGTGGCTTTCAGTTGCTACCGGACTATAGACCTGACGGACCGCATGTCGGTGTGCCTCCGCGGCTCTGACGGCTGAGGCCCTTGCCGCGCGGACCCGGTCGGCTCACCGCAAGGCGGTCAGGGAGCCGAACCGAGGTCGCGTGCAGTGCGTCGGCACCGATGCTCTGCGTCGATGTCATCCAGCTCCCTGACCGCGGTCAGGCGCTCCTCATCGGAAAGCGGTCCGTACTCCTCCTGGAGCCAGTCCGTCAGTTCACGCAGTCCGTTACGGCCTACCGTCACCGTCACCTCTCTTCCGCCATGCTCATCAGAGCACGACGGCCAGACGCGGGTGGCCGGAGAACCCGGGCGGAGTGCCAGGCACGCGGGATCCGGCTGCCAGGGCAGCGCCCGACGGGGCCGAGGAGTGGGCCGCCCGGTCAGTCCGCCAGCGGGATGGTCGTCGACCTGCCCGGCCGGACGCCGTCCGGCGGGTAGTCGCAGTCGATGCTGGTCACCTCGCGGCCGCTGTCGTCGCCGTCCTTGATCACCACGCCCGTGCAGGCGCGGCCGTGTTCATCGGTCCACGTGATGATTTCCATCTTGTTTTCGGCACAGCCCGTGAGCAGCAACGCGCCCAGCACCACCGACGCGGCGAGTCCAGCCCTTCGCGGTCCAGTCATGGCATCCCCCCGTGACAACGGACGTACGGCGCACACCCGTGCGCCTGCCTCTGCGATACCCGGCGGAAGCAAACCGTCCCCAACTACCGGATGCGAAGCCGTCACGGTCGGCGGAATCAGCGCGTGCAGACCACGCTGATCAGCGTGAACGAGGCGTAGAACGGCCCTTCGGACAGCCCGGCGAACCACTCACGGCCGCGCGCCTCGTCGATGTGCCCCGCGTCGATGGCCTTCCGCAGATTACGGCCCAGCCCGAGGGTGTGGTCCGCCTCCGTAACATCACGGAAGACGGGTGTCGTGGCGCTCACGTCCGCCACGCGGAAACCGGCCCTTGCGGCGAGCCGCGCGAGGCCGCGGCCGATCGTCGCGTGACGCACCGCCACGCCGGTGGTGTACCGCGTCAAGGCCCGGCTCGTCTCCAGGTCCTCGGAGTCGACGATCAGCGTGTCCCAGTCGGGTTCCGCGAGCCCGATCCGAGCGCCCGCGCGGGTCACGCGGTGTAGTTCCGCGAGTACGGCAGCGGGCTCGGCGACATGCATCAGCACACGGTCGATCTTGGCGCGGTCCACGCTCCCCGAATCGACGGGAAGTTGGTGTGCGTCCCCCTCGCGGATTTCCACCCGCCGCAGTTCCGCCGTGCGCGCCCGGGCCTGCGCCAGCATCGCCTCGTCCCGGTCCACCCCGATCACGGTGCCGGTGTCACCGGCGCGTTCGGCCAGCGCGGGCAGATCCGTACCGGGCCCGCACCCGACATCCAGCACGGTGTGCCCCGCCCGGACGTCCAGCAGATCGAGCATCCGCCCCTTGTACGCCCGCCCGGCCTCACCGGCGGCTGCCCGCAGCATGTAGGCGGCCTGATCGGGCGTGGAAACACCGAGAGTTGTCGACATGCGGGTCAGTCAAGCAGGCATCTACGCCAGCCCCAGGATCACGCGTACGCATTCCTCCACCCGCCGTATCTCGCTCGGCGCCAGCAGACCGAGGCGCCGCCGCAGCCTCGGTTTGTCCACGGTGTGCAGATCAGTGCAGTTCACGTACGACTCCTCGTACTTGGTCACCCCGCAGTCGGCACCGACCGGGACATGGGTGGCGGCCGGCCCGGGTGTTCCGGTGATCACGGCGACGGTGACTGCCGAGAGTGGTTCGGCGATCCGGTTCACGGTGAGGACGACCACGGGGTGCGGACCGACGGGACTGGGAAGGGCGCACCCCCACACCTCGCCGCGCAAGGCGGAGCCGGCGTTCACCACTCGGTCTCGTCCGCCGCCGACAGTTCCTCCGCTGTCGCGGGCCGGACGCCCTCGGGGGTCGGCGCCTGGGCGCCCTGATAGAAGTCACGGATCTCCTGGGAGGCGGCGACCTCGGTCGCCTCGCGGGAGAGCAGCCGCAGCCCTTCGCGCAGGGCGTCGGAGAGCGAGTGCAGTTCGAGGGTCTGCATCACCTGTTGCAGATCCGCCATCTCGTCCGGGCGTAGCCTCACCTGAGCCACGCTCGTGGCGCCACTGTCGCTCTGCTTCCGGCGCGCCCGAGGGGCCCGTGCGGCGGTCGAGCCGCGCTTCTTGGCCGTGGTAGCGGGTGTATGGCTCTGCTGCCCGGACTTTGCGGCCATCCCTGCCTCCCCTCGCGTATGACAAACGTAGTACATCCAGTGTCGTCCTCGTGTCAGTACTGGTCAAGCGGCCTGAATCGTCGGTTCAGGCGGCGACGGGGACATCGCGGGCGCGTCCTCGGCAGTCCCGGCAGCGCCCGGGAGCGGGTGAGCGGAAGGCACGGTCACAGCCGTCGCAGGTCTGGAAGGGGAGGACGGCCGGGCGTTCCTCCGGGTGCGGCACCGGGAGTGGTGGCGCGGGCAGTGGTGTGTCGCGCAGGCGGAAGGCGAGGATGCCGGCCGGGCGGGCGTGCAGCCGGTCGGGGAGGCTCGCGGTCAGCAGCTTGATGATCTGTACCGCCCCCACCCCCGCCGCGAGCCACCGGGAGACGTCCGGTGCCAGCCGTGCGGCCTCCTGGATGGACAGAACGAGGCGGGGATCGACGCGGCGCAGCGCGGTGAGTACGGCGACTGCGTCCGGGTCGGCGTCGGCGAGGGGCGCCGCGTGACGCTCGGGCTCCGCGTCGAGGGGCGGTGGGGCGTCTTCCGGGGCGGTGTCCCGCTCCGGGGAGGGTGTCTTCGAGGGACCGTCCGGATCCGTGTGCGGATCGACGCCCGGTACGTCGTAGAAGTAGGTGCGCGTGCGGATCCGGCCCGTGGACAGCCGGACGCGGCGGCGCTCCAGGTACCCGGCCTCTTCCAACTCCCTCAGCGCTCGCGAGATCAGGATCTCCCCCTCGGTGAAGTGCGCGCACAGGGCGGCGATGCTCACGGGAGTGCCGTCGGGGAGGGAGAGGATGTACACCGCCACGCCGATCGTGACCGCGCTGCCACGCCGCTGGGCGAGTGCGTTGGAGATCACCGTGAAGTCGGCGGTGAGCCGGGTGCGGACGTGGATCACGCCGGAGGTCGGAGCTCCGGCGTCGGCGCGCAGGCGCGCGTTAGACTGCGGGTCAGCCATTGGGAAGGCGCTACTTCCTGATCGGTCAGGCCCTCGTTCGGGATGCCAGTCCCGCCCGGGGGCCGTATTCGTTTGTGGTGGTTGCGGCGAACGTAGCCGTGCGCGTCCCGCACCTGCAAGCCAGTCACCCGCACGAGTGACGCGGGCATTCCGGCGGGGAGGGTGGGCGGGTGGGTAGTTCTTTCTCCCGGTTCTTTGGGGAGGTCAGCGGCCCACCGGGTCCTCGGCGACGAGGTACCGGCGGGCCGGGACGACGGGACGTGACCGGTGCCTGGCCGGCTCAGATCCGGTGACGGCCGGCTTTCAGGTCGCCTATGAAGGCGGTCCAGGAGCTGTTCGACAATCCGATGGCGGGGCCGTGCGGGGTTTTGCTGTCACGGACGGGGACGACGTCGGGGATCCGTCCGCCACCTCCACGCAGTCCCCGCCTTCCTGATTGCTGTAGCTGCTCTTGCGCCACGCGACGCCGCCGAGATCGGGACGGAACTCCACGGTGGTTGTCCTCCATCACGGATCGGATCATGTCGAGGGACATGAGCGGCGGCAGGGCTGCCGCACGTAGCTGATGGTAGGTCAGGGCGAATTCCCTGACCTGGTCCGGATCCTCGATGAGTTGGCCGTAATGCGCGCCTTCCGTGTAGGCCACGTCGGAGCCGTCCGGCAGCGTGAGAATCGTCAGTGAGCCGCCCATCGCGTCATGTTCACCCCGGTCGAACGGCAGCACCTGAACGGTGATGTGCCGCTGCGAGGCGGCCTCGAGCACCCTGGCCAACTGGGCGCGCAGTACCGCGCGTCCACCAATCGGACGTTTCAGTACTGCCTCGTCCAGCACGACCCGCAGAGCCGGTCTGTCGTCGGAAACGAGCCGTTCCTGGCGCCCCATACGGGCAGAGAGCCTTTCCTCAAGTTGCGCCTCGCTGGTGAGTGTGACTCCGACACTCAGGACTGCCCGTGCGTAGTCCTCCGTCTGTAGCAGACCGGGAACCACGTGGGCCGCGTACTGGCCGATGAACACCGTACGTTCCGAGTACGTCATGAACTTCCGCGACCAGTCCGGAAACGTCTCCCGGTACACGTACGGCCACAGCTCGACGAGCAGGTTGTCCGCACCGAGCGCCGCATCCAGCGCCCGCGCCAGTTCCAGCGTCGGTTTCGCTCCCGACGCCCGCTCGATCTGCGTGATCCGTGTGCTCACCACGTGGGTCCGCGCGCCGAGTTCCGCCTGTGTCAGCCCCGCTGCCGTACGGAGTCGGCGTACCCGCGCGCCGAACAGTGCGGCCATGGACGTACTGGGGTCAATTCCCTTGGCCAAAGGGGCACGTCCGTCCTTTACGAACCGAAAGGTAAGGCTGTGTCACCTTCCGAGCGTAGGACGATCCGACGACCCTCGAGTACGGAACGTGATGACTCGCGAGCGCAGCGAAACAGCTACAGGCAAGGACGGAACCACCCGTGCTCACAAGAACGACCACGACGACCACCACCACGCGCGAGGCACAGTTCGCCTCCACAGCCCGTGGAGCCCGAACCGCCCGGCGGCTGTCCACCCGGTGGATGGAGGAGTGGGGCCACCCGCCGGCGTCCGACGCCTCCTGCGCGGTCGCCCTCGTCGTCGGCGAACTCGCCGCCAACGCCGTACAGCACGGCCGCGTAGCGGGGCGGGACTTCCACCTCCGGCTCGTGCTCGACGCACGCCCGGGCCTCGTCCGTATCGAGGTCGCCGACGCCGCCGCCGGCAAGCGGCCCCCCGTTGCCCCGCCTCCGACATGCCCCGACGGCGAGTCGGGCCGGGGACTGTTCCTGGTGGACGTCCTGGCGGAGCGCTGGGGCTGGGAGCCTCGGACCCGGTGGGTAAAACCGTCTGGGCGGAAGTACAAGCTTGTCCGCGTACAACCATCCAGGGGGGATGAGCGTCCAAGATCGCAGTTCAAGCGTCCGTCGACGGGACGCTTCCGGGACCTCGGAGAATCATGCCCTCCTCACGCACCGTCCTGGCCGCCACGGCCGCACTCGCTACGGCACTCTGCTCGCCGCTCTTCTTCGCCCCCACGGCCGGTGCCGCACCCGCCAAGCTCGCCGACGACTTCAACGGCGACGGCTACCGCGATCTGGTCATGCTGGGCGGGACGCACGGCAAGGACGGCCGGGTCACGGTCGTCTACGGCACGTCGACCGGCCCGGGCACGCGCGTCCAGGTCATCCACCAGGACTCGGCGGGCATCCCGGGCGCGGTGGAGGAGGGCGACCAGTGGGGCTTCGCCGCGACCAGCGCCGACCTCGACCGTGACGGTTACGCCGATCTGGTCGTCGCCTCGCCGGGTGAGGCCGTCGGTGACATCCAGCTGCGCGGCGGACTGACCGTCGTATGGGGCGGTGCGAAGGGCCTGGGCTCGGGCACCGTCTTCCACTCGCCCATCGCCCCGGAGTACGCGGGCTCGGGCGACTCCTTCGGTGAGGACGTCGTGGCCGGTGACTTCGACGGCGACGCGGACCAGGACCTCGCGGCGGTCAGCCACAGCCGGGCCGGCGCGATCCTTTTTCAAGGGCCGTTCACCCGCAGCGGCGGGAAGGCCGGCTGGCAGAGCCTCGGCGAGGACTACGAGTACCTGCACGCCTCCCAGCTCGCCACGGGCCGGGTCACCGCGGACGCCGCCACGGACCTGTACATCCTGGGCTCGGACCTCGGGGACGACGACGAGGCCATGGGTGCCTTCTTCCACCGCGGAGGCGCGGGCTTCGCCCGCCTGGCCGGCAAGCTGCGCGTACCGGACGACCTCGGCCACCAGGTCGGCGGCGGCACGGTCACCACCGTCGGCGACTTCGACAAGGACGGTTACGGCGACCTCGCCATCGGCCGCGGCTACGAGAACCCGGACAAGGGGCGTGGATACGTCACGGTCCACTACGGCGGACCCTCCGGCCCGAACACCGCGCGCAAGCCGGTGACGTTCACGCAGAACACCGCGGGCGTACCCGGCGGTTCGGAGGACGACGACCACTTCGGCGCCTCCGTCTCGGCAGGCGACGTCAACGGCGACGGCTACGCCGACCTCGCGATCGGTGCCCCCGGCGAGGACCTCGTGGGCAAGCGCGACGCGGGCATGGTCACCGTGCTGCTGGGCCGCGCGGGAGGCCTGTCCGGTACCGGGGCCAAGGCGTACGACCAGAACACCTCCGGTGTCGCGGGCGGTATCGAGAACGACGACTACTTCGGCTGGAGTGTCAAGCTCACCGACTACACCCGCGACGGCCGCGCCGACCTGCTCGTCGACACCAACGACTGGCTGGACAGCAGCCGCCATGGCATGGTCCACCTGCTGAAGGGCTCGGCCTCCGGCACCACCGGCACGGGCTCGAAGACCTTCACGGTGAACACCCTCAAGATGTCCTACAAGACCCTGAGCGGCCCCTTCCCGCACTGAGCCCACTCAGCCCACTGAGACTCACCTTCGCCGCGGCCGCACTCGGCTGCGGCCTCGTCCCCTCCTGGACCATCCCTCCTGGGCCCCGCCCCCCGATCGCCGTCCGATGTCCGCCTCCCTTCTCCCTTCCTTCCCCCCTTCCTTCGACCTTCCCTCCGCCTATCCTGAGCCGCGAGCGGCGAAGGTCGAATCGGTGATCGAGGGACGGGGCGGGGGCCATGGCGTTTCGGGGGGCGAATCCCGAGGACCTGGAGCAGTTGGCGAAACTCCTGGACGGGCGCGGTGGCGTGGAGGACCGTCTCGACGAGGCCTTCACCCGGGCCGCCCGTCTGGGGGTGAGCGGGCAGCTGGCACCCTTGAAGCCGATGCGGTCCTGGGCCCGCGACGAGGCCAAGGACCTACGTAAACGCGCGGTCCTTCTCCGCCTGGAGAACGGCGACCCGACGGCCGGGCTGCTGTGGGCGGGCTTCACCGCGGAGGACCTGGAGAACTACCGGGGCGAGGGCATCAAGCCGGAAACGTTCCTGCTGGCCAACTCGGTGGCGGCGAGCGGCGACCCGAAGGCCCGGGAGCTGGCCCGGCAGCCGGGGGAGAAGCTCGGCGACTGGATCGTACGGCTGGAAGCGCACGCCCTCGCGAAGATTCCGGGCCTGGAACCGCACGAGGAGACCCTCACCGAGCTCATCAAGTTCGGCAGCGACGCGTTCAACGTGGCGGCCGCGACCCAGGTCTCGGTGGCGAGCGGCTTCTCCGGCACCAAGGTGATCCTCGGCAACGCGGTGAAGACCGGCAAGCTCGGACCGATGAAGGACGCCCTCGCCGCACGCTGGACGGCGGCGGGAAGCAACCCCATCCTGCGCTGGGCGGGCAGCAAACTGGGCAGCTACAACCCGCCCATCCGCTCGCTGTCCGCCCCCGGCAGCTGGCTCCCCGGCCAGCTCGGCACCATGGCGTCCCGGAGCCCGACGTACCAGCGGGTCGCCAACGTTCCCTTCAGCTCCGGTTTCCTGGGCGACCGTTGGGGCGGCGGATGGGACATGCTGCGCCAACGCGGCTTCATGAACGCCAAGCTGCTGGGCTTCACCCCCAACCAGGCCATCAACCTCTTCGCAGGGTCGGACGACGTGGCCCGCATGTACGGCGGCCTGATGCACTCCGGGCAGGCGGTCGTCCGCGCGGGACAGGCCAACCTGCTGACGGTCGGCAAGGCCGGTGGATTCAGCGCGGCGGCGAAGACCGCGGGGCTGTGGCGCGGGGCCGGCATCGTCGGCTCGGCGGGCGCGACGGCGTTCTCGATAGCCAACATCGCCACGATGGACCACGCCAAGGAGTGGGAGAAGAGCAAGGCCGGCTACCTGGCGAACTACGCGGAGGTCGGCTTCAACGCCTCCCTGACCGCGGCGATGGTCGCCCCCAACCCGGTCACGATCGGCCTCGCTGTGGGCACCGGCCTGGTCTACGGGGGCCTGAAGGTCGTAGAACACTGGGACGACATCACGGAAGGCGCGGAGAAGGCGGCCGACTGGGTGGGCGACAAGGCCAGCGACATCGGCGACGGCATCGCCGACGGTGCCAAGAAGCTGGGCAGCGCGCTGAACCCGTTCGATTAGCGAACTCCATCGACCAGAGATGAGAGCCTTGGCCACCATGGGAACGAGTAGTGACACCTTCCAGTTCGAGCTGCTGCCGTACAAGACCGAGCCGAGCAAGCGGGAGCAGCCCAAGGCCGGGGTCAAGGGAGACGTCGGCCGCTTCGGCACCGTCGTCGTCGAACGCTGCCCGCTTTTCCAGCCGCTCGCGAAGGGGATGGACACGGCACGGCTGAGCGGCCCCGCCTTCCCCGAGACGGTCTTTCGGGGGAAGCGCCGGTCGGGAAAGCCGTCGCTGTTCAAGGCGGAGCTCACCCTCGCCGGCCGGGCGGCGGAGCTGCGGTTCAACGCCAAGGCCCTGAAGCGCGAGGACCGGGTCCTGCGCATCACCTACGACGGCCGGGAGTACGTCTACTCCTCGGAGGGCCTGGGCAAGGCGCACGTCCTGGAGCGCGAGGGAGTCAGGGTAACGACGGAGCTCGGCCGGCAGATCCCACCGGCCGATATCGCACGCGCGGGCACCGCCACCGGCCCGGTGGACGCCGTCGATCTCGCCATCGCCATCGTGCTGGAGGAGGTGGACACCGACGTCCTCACCCTGGCGGGCGCCGCACTGTCGTCCCCGTTCGCCCTGATGCAGCACTTCTCGGACCGGGCGGAGTGACGGGCGGACGACACCTCAGGTCCGCGAACCCAGCTCCGCCTTCTCGGGAATCACATCGGCCAGCTTGCGCCAGATCTCCCCGGCCTCCGACCGCACCAGCTCCAGCGGAGTCTCGGGCGTGACCTGACCGGGCAGGATCGGCTCCTCCGGCTGCTCACGGATCCAGCACCCCCGGGGGCCGCAGTCCCAGACGGCGAGACTGAGCAGCATCGGGGCATGCGCACCGTCCCGCTCCCCGTCCCAGGCGACGGTGACACGCCAGTACGAGTTCAGCGAGAGGACCAGCTCCGACAGGGGGCCCGCCATCTCCTCGGACGTACCGGCACCGGTGAGCGCATCCCGAACCGCGCCGGGATCCTCCTCGAGCACCCCGAACGCGGCGTCCAGAGCCTTCAGGGTCGATACGACACGGGGCACCGCCGGCTGCTCGTCGGCACCACGGCGCAGATGCACCATCCAGGCGAGCTCGAAGACGAGGGTGCGCGGCTCGACCGGTATGTACTCCGACTCCTCCTCGCCCGGCCAGCCTTCGTGGACGATCACACTGTCCGCCCCGACGACGACCCCGTGATGCACGGGCCCCGCCTCGCCGGTGATCTCGACACTGATCGTCACCACAGGAGCCTGGATAGCCTCCACCAGCTCCCTCAGAAGCGGCGAAAGCTGCCCCTCCTCGCCGACCAGCCCGAGTTCCTGCAACTCCCCGAGCGAGGGGAAGAGCTCCGCGGCCGGCGTCTTACCCGCCGCAAGACGGGCGATCACCCGGACATGGCGGTCGGCCAGCCGCAGCCGTGACCTCGAACTGTCGTAACCGGGCATGAACACGTCCTCCACGGGCGGGCCGGCACGAGGCTAACCCAGCCGGAGTCACGTGGACGTCCCTTGTCCTTCCTCGGCCGCGAAGGCCTCTTCCTCCCCGAAGTCGGGGGCCTGGAAAGGGTTGGTCGTCGGAGGGGGCGAGGCCGCGCCGGAACCGCGCGGCTGCCCCTCCGGAGCGGAGAACAGCGAGGTCAGGTCGATGAGAGGTCTCTCTTCCTAGAGCTTGGTCATCTTGGCGTACGGGCTCAGGATGCGCATTTGGGACGAGCCGAAGTCGACGAGCGCGGCGATTCCGTCCTCGACGGAGATCACCCGGCCGAGGCCGTACACGTCATGGGTGACCTGATCCCCCGCAGCAAAGTGCTTGGGAGCCGGTGCGACAGCAGCCTTGAAGGGGCTGGTGGGCAAGTGACGCTTGGGAGCAGCAGATTTTGTCATTGCCCTCAGTATGCGCCCCCGACCCCACCATTCGCTGTGGCCGCGGTCTCCTTATTTTGTCCCACGGGCCGGCGGAGCTGCCGCAGGCACGAGGTTCAGGAGGCGTCGGCATAGGCGAGGTGGGCTCCGCAGACGGTGCAGCGAAAGAGCATGGCGGTCGCATCCTGGCCGAGGCCGCTCAGGAAGCGTTCGAGTCGTCCTTCGTCGTGCCGGCCGTCGATACGCATGTCGGCCCGCAGTCGCTCCAGCGCTCCGGGATGCTCGACCAGATCGGCGTATCCGACTTCGCCCACGAACGCGGCCGCGTCCTGGCAGTGGACGAGCCAGCGCGGATCCTGCCACGCGCGGAAGCCGGGGGTCCGGCGGGTGACCTCGTGCACGACCTCCTCGCTGACCCCGTCGAGCCCGTAGGAGTCGGCGAAGTCGCCGGCGAAGCGCTCAGCCGCGCTTCCATCAGCGATGCACCATGGACAGAACCGTGCGTCGACGTCCTGAGCGGTGTAGAAGGAAGCCGTGTAGATCCACCCTCTGGCGCGCTTGCAGCAGGCACACGTCTCGGCACCGGCGCGGATGGAGCCGGTGGCGAGCGGATCCGGGTGATAACGGAAGAAGGGCAGGTCGGCACTCATCGGCACCTTCCGGTCTGCGGCCCGGTGCCCCTTCCCCACGGATCCCATGAAACGCAGTCTGTCTGCGAGCGGGTCCTTGATCAACTGCGGGGTCGGAGTCTTCCCGACGGCGCCAGTCATCCCTCACTTTCTGTGGGGGAGCGTGACCGCGTAGGTTGTGGCTCTTCGCAGATGTACGTGAAGGAGTGGAAGTGGGCGGAACCCCCGGGACAGTGGCGCTCGCGCAGCTCGTGTCGACGACGCACGGCGTGGACGAGCGGATCGACTGGAGCGAGCTCGAAGAGACCTGGGGGACCCGGTTTCCTGCCGACTATGTCGCCTTCATGGAGATGTACGGGGCAGGGGAGCTCAGTCAGGCGATCGGCATCCTGCTGCCGGTTCCGCGGCCCGACGCCTACTCGGACGGGTCCGGGCTGAAGGACGAGACGGCGAACGCCCGCGGCACCTGGGAGATGTACGGCGGTAGGGCGGCCCTCGACGTGGACCCGGATTCCATCCTGGCGTGGGGCGTCACCAGTGGCGCAGACATCTACTGTTGGCTGACCACGGGCGACGATCCCGACCTGTGGCCCGTGCTCGTATGCGGGCGGCACACGAATCCCCACCTCCAGATCCACCCCTTCGGAATGGCGGAGTTCCTGCGCAGACTGCTCACCGAAGAGGAATTCCAGGAGGAGACGATCAGTGTCGTCCTTCCGGGAGAGCCCTCCTTCGTCAACTGGCGCGAACAGCAACGCCGTTTGGAGGCCGGCCTCGACCCGTCCACGGGGGATCCCTGGTAACAGCAGCCACTTCGGGGCGGGTTGACGGGAGCCTTGATCGGGCTCGGGATCAATAGGTCCTTCAGAGACCGGTGGCGGACTTGGCGTTGCGCCAGTGCAGCAGGCGTGCAGGACCCGGGTCTCCACGGCGCCGGGCGACGCTCCCCGTCCTGGCGAACATCTGCACACCGACATGCGCGCCCCTCGCTGCTGCAGGACACCGACCTGGCCCGCGCCACCGCCGTGCTCGGTACAGGTGTGGCGCTCCGGCCAGGCCGCCACCGTCCGGTGGAGCGGCTGGAGACGCCGCATCCAGGGAGCGGGGCGACCGGCTCGCTTCCGCTGGTTTCGTAAGCGAGAGCCAGCAACGTTTGTCAACGGCTTCGGACAACACTCGGCGATCGCACAGCTCGGAAAAGTCGATGAGAAGTGGCAACGCCGGCCGGCGTCATCGGGTTTGACGCCCGCCCCGGCAGCGAGCCAGAGTCCTGCGGTGCAGATCACCGAGCTCACCTCTGCCGAACGCCGCATCTGGGACGCCTTCCCGCGCGGCGAGGCCGTCGACTTCCGCTGCTCGCCCGACGATGATCCAGCGGAGGGGGTGAGTTGGGGACCGGAAAGGACCGTACGGGGCGAGGTACTCCGCGCCATCGTGCTCGGCTGCCCGCGCGCGGAGGACGAGGTCGCGATGCTGGTAGTCGAAGGCGCGCGGATCTCCGGGCAGTGGAATCTGCGGCACGGGAACGTCGACTCACCCCTGCAATTGACGGGCTGTTTCTTCGACTCCGCTCCCGACCTGTATGCGGCTCAGCTCGTGCAGGTGGACCTTGCCCGATCCTGCCTGCCGGGGCTGATGGCGACCGGAGCCGAGTTCGGCGGAGGGCTGGGGCTGGCTGAGTGCCGTGTCAGCGGCATCGTGACTCTTCGGTCCGCTCGGGTTTCCCGGGTTCTCTGTCTGGAGCGGGCCCAGCTGGGCACGCAGGCCGGCGAAGGACAGGAGTCCGTGTTGGAGTTGAGCCACTGCGTCATCGACGACGACATCGTGGCCGGCGGTCTGGTGGCCCATGGTGAGGTGCGCCTGGACGGTGCCACCGTCAGTGGCATGATCGATCTCGAGGCGGCGGTAGTGCGGGCTGTCGGCGGGACCGCTCTACGTTGTCAGTCTCTCTCCGTCAGTGGCGACTTCCTGGCAGCTCGTCTGGTGGCCCGCGGCGGCATCCGCCTCCAAGCCGCACGGATCGAGGGCTCGGTCAACCTGGAAGACGCTCATGTCAAGAACGTGCGAGGCGATGCCCTTGACGCCGCTCACCTTTCTGTCGGAACAGTTCTCAACGCAGGCGGCCTCACTGCTCAGGGCAGGGTGAGGCTGACCGGCGCCAAGGTCACGGGATGGATCTCCTTCATCGAGGCCCGGCTCCGCAACCCGGGTGGCGTCGCGCTGGGCATCAGCAACTGCGAGGCCGCCCTGCTGACACTCCGGGACGCCGACCCGATAGTGGGCGATGTCAAGATGCACTACTCCACATTCAAGGTCATCGAGGCTCATCCCCAGGTCTGGCCCGACCGCATACGGCTGGAGGGGCTGAACTACGAGGCACTCGCCCCTCGCCTGCCGGCCGCCCAACGACTGGTTCTGCTGATACGCGATACCGACGGGTTCGTACCGCACGCCTACGAGCAGCTCGCGGCGTCCTACCGTCAGGTCGGGGACGACGCCGCCGCGCGTACCGTTCAACTCGCCAAACAGCGTCGCCATCGCGCTACGCTCCCCGCCCATGCACGCCTGTGGGGCTACGCACAGGACATCACCGTCGGCTACGGCTTCCGCCCGATCCGGGCCGCCGGCTGGCTCTTCGCGCTGATGCTCCTCGGCACGCTCGCCTTCGTACTGCACCACCCCAGCCCGCTCAAAGCGGGTGAGGCGCCCGACTTCAACCCGGTCATCTACACCCTCGATCTCCTCCTGCCGATCATCGACTTCGGGCAGCAGAACGCCTACTCCGCCCACGGCTGGCGCCAGTGGCTCGGCTACGCGTTGATCATCACCGGCTGGCTACTGGCGACAACGATCGCAGCCGGTATCAGCCGTACCCTCAGCCGTTCCTGAAGAAGGTCGCGGTCCGCGACGTGTGGTGATGGGTGCACATGCTCGGGGTCTTGAGGCCTGTCGCGAGAGCGGATCGACTGTCAGACCCGCCTGGGATGCTCCGGGCATGGAGATGACAGTGCAACTGACGATCGACTGCTCCGATCCTCAGAGGATGGTGACGTTCTGGGCCAAGGCCCTGAGCTACGTGCCGGAGCCTCCGCCGGCCGGGCACGCCACGTGGCGTGCGTACTGGGCGGCCACAGGGGTGCCCGAGGCGGAGTTGCCGGACGGTGCCGGGGACATACCGGAGTCCATTATCGACCCTGCGGGACGTGGGCCGAGGATGTGGTTCCAGCAGGTTCCGGAGCCGAAAGTCGCCAAGAACCGGTGGCACTTCGATCTGAAGGTCGGTGGGGGCCGTGACGTCCCGCTGGACGTTCGCACACAGCGGGTCAACGCCACGGTGGAACGGCTGGTCAAAGCCGGTGCCACCGTGCTGCGGATCAAGGATGAGCCGGACATGGGGCTCTACGCCGCCGCCATGCAGGACCCCGAGGGCAACGAGTTCGACGTCGTCTGACTCCGGGCAGCCGCCTATTCCCAGCGGGAACAGGAGCGTCGTCGGATGCTTGAGGATGGCGGCAAATGGAGCTGATTCACACGGTAAGTGACTGTTTCGGTCGTAGGTTGGTGGGGACTCGCACTGCACGCCGCCGGAGCACGGAGGCTCCGCCCGGCGGACCGGGTGAAACAACAACTCCGGCGTCGTCCGCCATGAGTCCTCCCGCCTGAAGTGGCTCGCCTTCCGTTCACCTCCCTGCGCGTGAGGAGCAGTGATGACAGCAGACACCCGCTCCACCTCCGACCTGCGAAACGATCCGCTCGTACGTGGCCTCGGCTGGGCCAGTGCGCTCCTGGGCGTGCCCCAGGTCGCGGCTCCGGCGGGCTTCGCGCGGGCCCTGGGCGTGGGCGACGACCCCCGGCACCGGTCGGCCACGGCCGCCGTCGGCGTGCGCGAACTGGCGGCGGCGACCGGGCTGCTGGGACGGCCGCATCCCGTCTGGCTCTGGGGGCGCGTCGGTGGCGACCTCATGGATCTGACGCTGCTCGCCCGCGCCTTGAAGAACCACAACGGTCGCGGCCTCGGACGCACCGTCGCTGCGACGGCCGCGGTCACCGCCATCACCGCCACTGACGTCTACGCGGCCGTGACCCGCACCCGTGGGAGCACCCTCATGGAACTGACCGCGGCCACCACCGTCGTCCGATCCCCGGAGGAGGCGTACACACTCTGGAAGGACCTGGAGCGACTGCCGGACTTCATGGTGCACCTGGACGAGGTGCACGTGACCGGGCCGCGCACCAGTCACTGGCAGGCCAGCGCACCGTTCGGCAAGACAGTCGAATGGGACGCCGAGATCACCCAGGACCTCCCGGGCCAGCTGATCGCGTGGCGGTCGCTGGACGGTGCCGACATCGACAACTCCGGCGAAGTCCGTTTCGTGCCGGCCCCGGGCGACCAGGGCACGGAGATACGGGTGTCCCTGCGCTACGAACTGCCCGGAGGAGCGGCGGGCGCGGCGGTGGCGCGCTACTTCGGCGAGGAGCCACACCAGCAACTGGATGACGACCTGCGCCGCTTCAAGCAGATCGCGGAAATCGGTGAGGTCGTCCGCTCCGAGGGCGCACCCGGCGGCAAGCGGGCCCGGGGCGAGTTCCCGCAGCACCCGGCCCGGCCGCTGACCGAGGACGAACTGAAGGAGGCCCTGGGATGAAGGCCAACTGCTGGACGGGACGCAACTCGGTCGAGGTGCAGGACGTCCCCGATCCGTCGATCCTGAACAGCCGCGACGTCATCGTCAAAATCACCTCGACGGCGATCTGCGGCTCCGACCTCCATCTGGTCGACGGCTACGTGCCGACCATGGAGAAGGGCGACATCCTGGGCCATGAGTTCATGGGAGAAGTCGTCGAGGTCGGCCCCGGCATCAGCGACGGCAAACTGCGCGTCGGTGACCGGGTCGTGGTGCCCTTCCCCATCGCCTGCGGCGCTTGTGCGTCCTGCCGCGCGGAACTGTACTCGTGCTGCGAGAACAGCAACCCCAACGCCGGCATCTCGGAGAAGATGTTCGGTCATCCCACCTGTGGCATCTACGGGTACTCACATCTCACTGGCGGCTTCGCCGGCGGCCAGGCCGAGTACGCGCGGGCGGTGCTCGCCGACGCCAACGCCCTCAAGATCGAGTCGGACCTGACCGACGAGCAGGTGCTCTTCCTGTCCGACATTCTGCCGACCGGGTACATGGGCGCCGACATGTGCGACATCAAGGAAGGTGACGTCGTCGCCGTCTGGGGCGCCGGACCGGTCGGCCAGTTCGCCATGGACAGCGCCCGGGTCCTGGGCGCGGAAAAGGTCATCGCCATCGACAAGGAGACCTACCGCCTCGACATGGCTGCCGCTCAGGGCTACACCACCATCAACTTCGAGGACACCGACGTACGATCCGCCCTGCTTGAACTCACCGGCGGCCGTGGCCCCGACAAGTGCATCGACGCGGTCGGCATGGAGGCCACACACGGCGCCTCCCACGTCCACCTCTACGACCGTGCCAAGCAGGCGGTCCGCTCCGAGACCGACCGGCCGCACGCCCTGCGCCAAGCCATCATGTCCTGCCGGAGCGGCGGCGTGGTCTCGGTCATCGGCGTCTACGGCGGGATGATCGACAAGTTCCCGGCGGGTGCCTGGATGAACAGGTCACTGACCCTGCGCACCGGACAATGCCACGTGCAGAGGTACATGCAACCGCTGCTGGGCATGATCGAGCAGGGCAGCATCGACCCCACCCGGATCATCACCCACCGACTGCCCCTCACCGAGGCACCGACCGGCTACGACCTCTTCAAGAACAAGAAGGACCACTGCGAAAAGGTCGTCCTCACACCGTGAGGGATGCACCGACGAACTGCCGGCGCTCACCTGGGCCCCGGAAGCAGATCCGGACCATGATCCAGACCGGCGCCGGGGCAGGGTGTCAGCCTGACGTCTTGCAGATGATCGCTGTGGCGACGAAGTCAGGACCCGTGCTGCTGTAGGCGGTGAGGCGGCGCTCCGGGTCGGCTGACGGCGTTGGCGTCGGGCATCCCGAGGCAGAAGTCGAGGGCGAAGGCTCCGGCCGGGGGCCCGACGTTGGTTCAATCCCGTTGTTGACGGACTCTGTAAATGACCAACTGGCGACAACCAGCACGAGCCAACCGCCGACCAGCCACCCTTTCGTGCGCCTGCTCATCACGCCCCCGTCCGAAGCCCCACGGCAAGCAGCAAGTCTGCCAGCCGGGCCGCGCGGCGGGCATGTCCGGCGTACGCCGCTCAACGAGGAGGCGTGGAAGCCTGCGCTACCCGAAACGCCGTGGCTGCCGTCCTGCAGGACGCATACGCTCCCGTTCGCTGAGGCAGGACGGCAAGATGTCCGACGAGGAGTCCACCGAGTACTACGCGCTGCTCTGCGACGACCCGTCTCACGAGGTGGTGCTCGTCGACTGTGGGGCCCGCGAGATGGATGTGATCCTGGCAGTGCGCAAGGTGACCGGGCAGAGCTTGTGGCACAGCAGGGTCCTGGCGCGCCAAGCGCCCGTCACCGTCCTCGGGGGTCTGTCTGCGTACAGGGCCCAGTCCGCTGTCGCTTTGCTCCAAAGCGCCGGAGCCAGAGCGGAGTGGAGACAAGAGCCGGAACCCGGAGGCCGCACGACCCCATCGCCCTGACGGCACAGAGACGGCCCGGCGGCAGCGACAAGCCCCCTGCTCGCGGGAAAACCGCGGCAGGGGGCTTGTTCGCGTGCGCTTACTTCTTCTTGCCCTGGTTCTTGACCGCTTCGATTGCTGCTGCGGCCGCTTCCGGGTCGAGGTACTTGCCGCCGGGGGTGAGCGGCTTGAAGTCGGCGTCGAGCTCGTAGTACAGGGGGATGCCCGTGGGGATGTTCAGGCCCGCGATGTCGGCGTCCGAGATGCCGTCGAGGTGCTTGACCAGGGCGCGCAGGCTGTTGCCGTGGGCGGCGACGAGGACCGTGCGTCCGGCGATGAGGTCGGGGACGATCGCGTCGAACCAGTACGGGAGCATGCGGACGACGACGTCCTTGAGGCACTCCGTCTGCGGGCGCAGCTCCGGTGGGAGGGTCGCGTAGCGCGGGTCCGCGAACTGGGAGTACTCGGCGTCGTTGGGGAGCGGGGGCGGCGGGGTGTCGTAGGAGCGGCGCCAGAGCATGAACTGCTCCTCGCCGAACTCCGCGAGGGTCTGCGCCTTGTCCTTGCCCTGGAGGGCACCGTAGTGACGCTCGTTCAGGCGCCAGCTGCGGCTCACCGGGATCCACAGGCGGTCGGCTGCCTCCAGCGCGAGCTGCGCGGTGCGGATCGCGCGCTTCTGCAGGGAGGTGTGGAGCACGTCGGGCAGCAGGCCGGCGTCCTTGAGCAGCTCGCCGCCGCGCGTCGCCTCCTTCTCGCCCTTCGGGGTGAGGTTGACGTCCACCCAGCCCGTGAACAGGTTCTTCTCGTTCCACTCGCTCTCGCCATGGCGGAGGAGGATCAGCTTGTACGGTGCGTCGGCCATGTGTCCGAGCGTAATCGACGGTCCGAGAGCGCTGCGCGCCCTGCCCGCCTGGCGGACGGTTGACGGGATTTGTTAATCAAGTGGCCTCCGGGAGCCGGGATTCCGTAAGTTGTGCTCGGCGCTTCAGCCGCTTACATCTTTCTTCACGGGGGTCCGCATGTCCGTAGTCGCAGTGAGACGTGCCGTGCGCGAGTCGGTCTCCGGGCTGCCCCGCGAGTTCTGGTGGCTGTGGACCAGCACCCTCGTCAACCGGCTCGGCGCCTTCGTCGCCACCTTCATGGCGCTCTACCTGACCCTTGACCGCGGGTACTCCGCCTCCTACGCCGGTCTGGTCGCCGCGCTCCACGGGCTCGGCGGGGTGATCTCCTCGCTCGGGGCGGGCGTAATGACCGACCGGCTGGGGCGGCGGCCCACCCTGCTGGTCTCCCAGCTGGCGACCGCGCTGTCCGTCGCGCTGCTCGGCTTCATGCGGGACCCGATCGCCATCGCGGCCGTCGCCTTCCTGGTCGGCATGGCCTCCAACGCCTCCCGGCCCGCCGTGCAGGCGATGATGGCGGACATCGTGCGGCCGGAGGACCGTATCCGGGCCTTCTCGCTCAACTACTGGGCCATCAACCTCGGCTTCGCGATCTCTGCCGCGGGCGCGGGGTTCATCGCCGAGGTCAGCTATCTCGCCGGGTTTCTGATCGAGGCCGGCATGACGCTTGTGTGTGCCCTGCTTGTCTTCCTGAAGCTGCCCGAGTCGCGGCCGAGTGAGAAGGACTCCGCGGAGGCCGGTGCCGCCGCCGCGGGGGAGGCCGTCTCGCTGGTGACCGTGCTGCGCGACGGGCGCTTCATGGGCGTCGTCGGGCTGTCCTTCCTCATCGCCCTCGTCTTCCAGCAGGGGTACCTGGGGCTGCCGGTCGCCATGGGGGAGGCGGGATTCACGCCCGCGGACTTCGGCATGGCGATCGCCGTCAACGGTGTGCTGATCGTCGTGCTCCAGCTTCCCGTCACGCGGTTCATCGAGCACCGGGACCCGCGGCACCTGCTCGTCGCCTCGTCCCTGCTCGCGGGGTACGGGTTCGGACTCACCGCGTTCGCCGGGTCGGTCGCCGTCTTCGCCCTCACTGTGTGCGTGTGGACGCTGGCCGAGATCGTCAACTCGCCGACGCAGGCGGAACTCGTCGTCATGCTCTCCCCGGTGCACGGGCGCGGGCGCTACCAGGGCATGTACACCATGTCCTGGGCGGTCGCCGCCCTCGTCGCCCCGCTGATGTCCGGCTTCGTCATCGACCGCTGGGGCGCGGAGTGGCTGTGGGGGATGTGCGCCGTCGTCGGTACGGTCGCCGGTCTCGGGTACGGGCTGCTGATGCGCCGGCTGCCGGAGGGGGCGGTTATGGAGACGGCCGTAAGGAAGGGCGAGGCGGTCGAGAAGGGCCAGGCGGCGCCTGAGAGCGTTGCTGCGCCGACTTCCTGAGTCGAGGGCCGAAGGCCCCGGCTGCCGTCATCGGCGTCGGGGCCTTCGTGCGTTTCGTACGTACGTCCGGGGGGCCGGAGTCAGCCGCACTGGCATGGGTTGCCCGACTGGCAGCCGCAGCCGCAGCCCGAGCCGCAGCCGCAGGCGGCGATCAGGAGGAGGTTCCTGATCTCGGCGGGCTGCTCGGTCTCGCGGTCCTGCGTCGGGTCGGGCGTCGTCGTGCTGGGGGATTCGGCCATGGGTCCCTCCTCGGGGCTGGGGCCTGCGCACACCTCTCACCATGGGATGCCGGGGGCGTCGGGCACAGCAACCGCGCATCGACGGCGCATCGGGGGTCGTAGAGGCTCGTACCAGCGCTGGTCGGCCTCGCGCGCGCCCGCGGCATCCCGTGCGCCCGCCCCGGCCGAGGTCAGGCGCCCTCGGTTCCCGGCACCGGCTGGATCTCGGGCTGGAGGTCCGCCTGAATCTCGTCCGCGTGTTCGCCGGTGACCAGGTAGACGACCCGCTTGGCGACCGAGACCGCGTGGTCGGCGAAGCGCTCGTAGTAGCGGCCCAGCAGCGTGACGTCGACGGCCGTCTCGATGCCGTGCTTCCAGCGGTCGTCCATCAGGTGCTGGAAGAGGGTGCGGTGGAGGAGGTCCATCGCGTCGTCGTCCTGCTCCAGCTGGAGGGCCAGGTCCACGTCCTTGGTGATGATCACCTCGGCCGCCTTCGCCATCAGGCGCTGCGCGAGCTGGCCCATCTCGAGGATCGTCGCGTGCAGATCGTGCGGGACCCCGCGGTCCGGGTAACGCAGCCGCGCGAGCTTCGCCACATGCTGGGCGAGGTCACCGGAGCGTTCCAGGTCCGCCGACATCCGCAGCGAGGTGACGACTATCCGCAGGTCGGTCGCCACCGGCTGCTGGCGCGCCAGCAGGGCGATGGCCCGGGCCTCCAGATCGTGCTGGAGCTCGTCGACCTTCTGGTCGGCCTCGATCACGCTCTCCGCCAGCTTCAGATCGGCGTCCAGGATGGCGGTCGTGGCGCGCCCGATCGCCGACCCGACCAGCCTGGCCATCTCCACCAGGCCGTCGCCGATCGAATCCAGTTCCTCGTGGTACGCGTCCCGCATCAGGGTTCCTCTCGTGTGTCCGTCCGGGCTTCCAGCGCCCGGGCTCCTGCCCACGCTCCCACGTTCCGCCCGCTACGCGTCCGGTTCCGTCACCCCACATGAACCATCCCTGGCTCCGAGGTGAACTCTGGGCGACGAGTGTCCGAGCTCGCCTTCCGACGGCTGGGGGCACCGGTCGCCCCAGGCCTAACCTGGACGCATGGACGTGAACGCGGCGGTCGCCGCAGTGGCTGCGATCGCCGGAGTGCTCACCGGCGTCATCGCCACGCTGGCGTTCCGCTTCAGCGAGCGCGAACAACGGCGCCCCACGCGCACCTCCCTGCACACCGACCCGGTGCTTCCCCCGGGTGTGGACACCGTGCTGTCCGTGCTGAGCTCGTCCGCCGTCGTCCTGGACGAGGCCGACGGTGTCGTCAAGGCAAGCTCCGCCGCGTACGCCCTCGGACTGGTCCGCGGCGGCAAGCTCACCGTGGAGCCCATGCTGAAGATGGCCCGCGACACCCGGCGCGACGGCGAGATACGCCAGGTCGAGCTGGACCTGCCCCGCCGGGGGACCGGGCGCGGCGAGGCCCTCGCGGTGTCCGCGCGGGTGGCGCCGCTCGGCTCCCGGCTCGTGCTGCTGCTCGTGGAGGACCTCACCGAGGCCCGCCGCATCGAAGCCGTACGACGTGACTTCGTGGCCAATGTCAGCCATGAGCTCAAGACTCCTGTCGGGGCCCTGTCGCTGCTCTCCGAGGCCGTGCTGGACGCTGCCGACGACCCCGCGGCCGTGGAGCGCTTCGCCGGGCGTATGCAGATCGAGGCCACCCGCCTGACCAGCCTGGTGCAGGAGCTCATCGACCTCTCCCGGGTGCAGAACGACGACCCGCTGGAGGACGCCGAACCCGTCCGCGTCGACGAACTGGTCGCCGAGGCCATCGACCGCTGCCGGCACCAGGCGGGCGCCAAGGAGATCACCATGGCCGCGGGAGGCGCGGCGGACCTGCGCGTGTGGGGCAACCGCGGCCAGCTCGCCGCCGCGCTCGGCAACCTCGTCGAGAACGCGGTCAACTACTCACCCGCCCGCACCCGCGTGGGCATCGCGGCCCGTTCGGTCGCCCAGCCCGGCGGGGGCCTGATCGAGATCGCCGTGACCGACCAGGGCATCGGCATCTCCGACAAGGACAAGGAGCGCGTCTTCGAGCGCTTCTACCGCGTCGACCCCGCTCGCTCCCGTGCCACCGGCGGTACGGGACTGGGCCTCGCGATCGTGAAGCACGTGGCCGCCTCGCATGGCGGGGAAGTCACCGTGTGGAGCGCCGAGGGGCAGGGGTCCACGTTTACGCTGCGGCTGCCGGAGGCTCGGGCCGCCCGCTCCCGTGATCGCCGGACGTCCCAGCGGGACGATGACACCGGTGGCGCCGGTGGCGCCGACGGCCTCGATGGTGAGGCTCGGCGGTCGTCCCTTTCATCCCTTCACTCTTCCGATTCATCCGCGTACGAAACGCTTCCCTCCCCGGAGGTCCTTCCGTGACCCGAGTGCTCGTCGTCGAGGACGAGGAGTCCTTCTCCGACGCCCTGTCGTACATGCTCCGCAAGGAGGGCTTCGAGGTCGCAGTGGCGACCACCGGGCCCGACGGACTGGACGAGTTCGAGCGCAACGGCGCCGACCTCGTGCTGCTCGACCTGATGCTGCCCGGGCTGCCGGGCACCGAGGTGTGCCGCCAGCTGCGCGGCCGTTCGAACGTTCCCGTCATCATGGTGACGGCCAAGGACAGCGAGATCGACAAGGTGGTCGGCCTGGAAATAGGTGCTGACGACTATGTGACCAAGCCGTTCTCCTCACGGGAGCTGGTTGCCCGGATCCGTGCGGTGCTGCGGCGGCGCGGGGAGCCGGAGGAGGTCGTGCCGGTGGCGCTGGAGGCGGGGCCGGTGCGGATGGATGTGGACCGGCATGTGGTCACCGTGGGTGGCACGAAGGTGGATCTGCCGCTGAAGGAGTTCGATCTGCTGGAGATGCTGTTGCGGAACGCGGGGCGGGTGCTGACGCGGATGCAGCTGATTGACCGGGTGTGGGGGGCGGATTATGTCGGTGACACGAAGACGCTTGATGTGCATGTGAAGCGGTTGCGGGCGAAGATCGAGCCGGATCCGGGGGCGCCGCGGTATCTGGTGACGGTGCGGGGGTTGGGGTACAAGTTCGAGCCGTAGGCCGGGGCCCCTGGTGTTCGGTGCGGGGGGTTGGGGCTGGGCGGGGGGTGGTGCGCAGCCCGGCGTTGGCGGGGTGCCGCTGCGCCCACCCGTGCCGCCCCAGCGGCACGATTGCCCGCAGTGGCGGCGAGTGTCCGTAGATGCGCGGAAGGGCGGGGCCCTTGGGGTCCCGCCCTTCCCTGTTGCCGCTGAGGTCAGTTGGTTGACTGGCTCGCTGAGGCTGCGTCGGAGGGGACGTCGGTTTCCGGGGTGGCCGTGGGGTTGTCCGTGCTGCCGGGGGTCGGGTTCTCGGAGGACTCCGGCGTCGGCTCCGTCGACGGCTTCGCGGAGGCGCCCGGCGCTGCCGGGGTCTCGCTCGGGCCCCAGCTTTCGAAGAAGTTCTCGGCCGGGAAGACGAACGCGCGCAGGCTCACGTCACCGGTCTCGCTGAAGGTGAAGGTGACCTCCTGGGCGTTGCCGTCCTGGACGGCCTCACGGCTGCTGGGCAGGACGGCGGCGGCGTTGCCCTCGCCGCCCAGCATCAGCGAGCCGCCGGCCGGGACAGTGAGGCTGCCGCCCTCGGCGGGGGACAGCTGGGCGGACTTGCCGGTGCCGGGGAGGGTGACCGACTCCAGCGTCTGGTCGGTGTCGCCCTCGTTGAACAGCCTGGCCGAGATGACGGCCGGGCCGGTCGACTCGAGGTCTGGCTGGGTGACGACGATGGCGTTCTGGATCTTGATGTCGCCCACGGACGTCGCGGCGTTGTCCGGCTGGATCTGCAGGGTCTGGGCGTTGTGGCCGGCCGCGCACGCGGAGAGCGAGGCGATCGAGAACGCGATGGCGGCGGCGAGGGCGCCGCGTCGAAGGCTGCTGCTCACGGCGGCGGCAACTCCTTGACTCTAGCGTTGGGCGACCCGGGTAAAGCCGCCTTAAGTGTCTGTCAGCGGCCTCAGGTTACCGAGCCGTTCCCCCGCGTCCTCACCCGACCCTCCCCACACAGCGCGAGGATCGCCTCGGTAGCCCTTGTGGAGGCACGGGTGACCCATGAGTAAACGCCGTCACTTCCGCCTCGCAGTTCCGGGCCATTCCGGTGATCGCGCATTTTCCGTGAAGGAATGATCGGCCGGCCGGGGAATTGATCACCGGCGCGGATCCCTCACACCGTGTGATCAATTCCGGATTCGGCCGGAACCCGGCTCCGCTCACCGAACGGAGTAGCGGAAGTCGAGCACTTGGAACCGGACATTTGGGGAGAATCGGCCGGTCGGGCGAGCCTATCCGTGCGTGTGACGTGCGCGATTCGCTTGCACCGAAGAGCCGCTCCGACCTGCGAATACCTGCTTCCGCTAGGCGTCCGAAGCACGTTCCTGTTGCTGTTGTCAAGCCCCGAGAATGGCCCTGACCTGCGAAAACGCCATTCAGAAGACGGCGTATCCGTGTTACCCTGGATAGCCACGGAAGGGGTACCTGTCACATGACGTTCAAGGTTGGCGACACCGTGGTCTATCCCCATCATGGGGCCGCGCTGATCGAGGCTATCGAAACTCGCCAGATCAAAGGCGTGGACAAGACCTACTTGGTGCTGAAGGTCGCCCAGGGTGACCTGACGGTACGTGTGCCAGCGGACAATGCGGAGTTCGTCGGCGTACGTGATGTGGTCGGTCAGGACGGGCTGGACCGGGTCTTCGAGGTGCTGCGCGCACCGTATGCGGAGGAGCCCACGAACTGGTCCCGTCGTTACAAGGCAAATCTCGAGAAGCTCGCCTCGGGTGATGTCATCAAGGTCGCGGAAGTCGTGCGTGACCTGTGGCGTCGTGAGCGCGAGCGTGGTCTCTCCGCCGGTGAGAAGCGCATGCTCGCCAAGGCGCGTCAGATTCTGGTCAGCGAGCTGGCCCTCGCTGAGAACACCAACGAGGACAAAGCCGAGGCCCTGCTCGACGAGGTTCTGGCCTCCTGAGGCCGGATTTCGACGAGGTTCTCGCCTGCTGAGGCCGGACTTCCGAGTCACGGCTTGCTCGCTCGGCGGAGCGCAGCGGTCCGAACTCGGCAGCCATAACCTCAGCACATCGAAATGCCGCGGTGCCCGATGACGTCCTGGACGTCGCCGGGCGCTGCGGCATGTTCGTACCCGGACACCGAACGTACGCTGCGCTTGCGCCGCCGTGCGGGGTGTGGCATCGCTCACGTCTCCACCCCCGGCGTGCCGGGCCCGGGCGGTCGACTTGACCATGGTCACGGAAAGGGCTGGTCAAGGCGTCACGCCCGGCACTCCCCCCGCTCCGGGAGCAGGGGGTACGCCCAGGCCATACCCACGTAGGCCGAGCACACAAACCTGACAGGAACCGATGACTGACGATCCGCTCCCTCAGCTGTCGCCGAGCCCCGTCCCCGGCCGTACGACCGCCCGCACGGCGGCCGTGATCCCGGCCGCCGGCCGGGGTGTGCGCCTCGGTCCGGGCGCCCCGAAGGCGCTCCGCGCGCTGGGCGGCACGCCCATGCTGGTCCACGCGATCCGCGCGATGGCCGACTCCCGTGCCGTCTCCCTGGTCGTCGTCGTGGCTCCGCCCGACGGCGCGGCCGAGGTCAGGACGCTGCTCGACGCGCACGCGCTGCCCGACCGCACCGACTTCCTCGTCGTCCCCGGCGGCGAGAGCCGCCAGGAGTCCGTGAAGCTCGGCCTGGACGCGCTGCCCGCCGGGTACGACATCGTCCTGGTGCACGACGCGGCCCGCCCGCTGGTCCCGGTGGACACCGTCGACGCCGTCGTCGAGGCCGTACGCGACGGGGCGCCCGCCGTCGTCCCGGCGCTGCCGCTCGCCGACACCGTCAAGCAGGTCGAGCCCGCCGCCGGACCCGGTGAGCCGGAATCCGTCGTCGCCACCCCCGACCGGTCCCTGCTGCGGGCGGTGCAGACCCCGCAGGGCTTCGACCGGGCCACCCTCGTCCGCGCGCACGAGACGGTGAAGGACAACGTCACCGACGACGCGAGCATGGTCGAACAGCTCGGCCTCACCGTCGTCACCGTTCCCGGGCACGAGGAGGCCTTCAAGGTCACCCGCCCCCTCGACCTGGTTCTCGCCGAGGCGGTCCTGGCCCGCAGGAGGCTGAACGATGGCTTCTGAGTCGAACGCGGCGTTCCCCCTGCCCCAGGTCGGCATCGGCACCGACATCCACGCCTTCGAGAAGGGCCGCGAACTCTGGTGCGCCGGCCTCAAGTGGGAGGGCGAGGGGCCCGGACTGGCCGGACACTCCGACGCGGACGTCGTCGCGCACGCCGCCTGCAACGCGCTCTTCTCCGCCGCCGGCCTCGGCGACCTGGGACAGCACTTCGGCACCGGCCGCCCCGAATGGTCCGGCGCGTCCGGCGTGACCCTGCTGACCGAGGCCGCGCGCATCGTCCGCGCGGCCGGCTTCCGCATCGGCAACATCGCCGTACAGGTCGTCGGCCCCCGCCCGAAGATCGGCAAGCGCAGGGAGGAGGCCCAGAAGCTCCTGACGGACGCGGCCGGCGCTCCCGTCTCGGTCTCCGGCGCCACGACGGACGGCCTGGGCTTCCCGGGCCGGGACGAGGGCCTCATGGCGGTGGCAACCGCACTGGTCGTCAGAGAAGGGTGAGCGTCCGCGCCCCAGGGGCGCGGGCCTGTGCCGACACGCGGCTCCGCCGCGTGGGCGCGATCACCCCTCACCGGGGCCGCGCGTGACATTGCCCTCCGACGATGCGGCGCGCTCCGCGCACACCCTCGCGCCTACTACCCTGGTGCCGTGACTATTCGCCTGTACGACACCAGCGCCCGGCAGATCCGTGACTTCACCCCGCTCCGGCCGGGTTGCGTCTCGATCTACCTGTGTGGTGCCACCGTGCAGGCGGCACCCCACATCGGGCACATCCGCTCGGGGCTGAACTTCGACATCATGCGCCGCTGGTTCGAGTACCGCGGCCTGGAGGTGACGTTCATCCGGAACGTCACCGACATCGACGACAAGATCATCGCCAAGTCCGCCGAGCAGGGCCGCCCCTGGTGGGCCATCGGGTACGAGAACGAGCGCGCCTTCAGCGAGGGCTACCGCGCGCTCGGCTGCCTGCCCCCGACGTACGAGCCGCGTGCCACCGGCCACATCCCCGAGATGATCGAGATGATGCGCGGCCTGATCGAGCGCGGGCACGCCTACGAGGCGGACGGCAACGTGTACTTCGCCGTCACCTCGTTCCCGGACTACCTGCAGCTGTCGAACCAGGAGCTCGACAACCTGCTCCAGCCGTCCGGCGAGGGCGAGACCGGCAAGCGGGACCCGCGTGATTTCGCGATGTGGAAGGCGGCCAAGCCCGGCGAGCCGAGCTGGGAGACGCCGTGGGGCCGCGGGCGTCCGGGCTGGCACCTGGAGTGCTCGGCGATGGCGCACAAGTACCTCGGCAGCGCCTTCGACATCCACGGCGGCGGTCTCGACCTGATCTTCCCGCACCACGAGAACGAGATCGCCCAGGCCAAGGCCTACGGCGACGAGTTCGCCCGGTACTGGGTGCACAACGCCTGGGTCACCATGAGCGGCGAGAAGATGTCGAAGTCGCTCGGCAACAGCGTCCTGGTCAGCGAGATGGTCAAGCGCTGGCGGCCCATCGTGCTGCGCTACTACCTCGGCACCCCGCACTACCGGTCGATGATCGAGTACAGCGAGGAGGCCCTGCGCGAGGCCGAGTCCGCGTTCGCGCGGATCGAGGGCTTCGTGCAGCGGGCCGTGGAACTCGCCGGGGGGCCGGTCGAGCCCGCCGACGAGGTGCCGCCCGCGTTCGCCGAGGCGATGGACGACGACCTGGGCGTCCCGCAGGCGCTCGCCGTCGTGCACACCACCGTCCGGCAGGGCAACAGCGCGCTGGCCGCCGACGACAAGGAAGCGGCCGTCGCCCGGCTCGCCGAGATCCGCGCCATGCTCGGCGTGCTCGGCCTCGACCCGCTGGACCCGCACTGGGCCGGCGAGGGCGACCGCGGCCAGGACCTCCACGGCGTGGTCGACACGCTGGTCCGTATGGTCCTCGACCAGCGGGAGGCGGCCCGGGCGCGCAAGGACTGGCCGACCGCGGATGCCATCCGCGACCAGCTCAACCAGTCAGGACTGATCATCGAGGACAGCCCGCAGGGGCCGCGCTGGAGCCTCGGCCCGCGCTGAGGAGCCCGGCCCCGGACAGGCGCCGACCTCGGCGTTTGAAGATCGACTGTGCCGCCCGGGCCTCCGGGCGGCACACTTCACAGACACACGGGCACACGTCACAGACGTACGCACACAGCAGCACCGCCCACGACTTCACGGAGACGGATACCTCATGGCCGCGAAAAACCGCCGCATGTCCGGCAAGAAGGGCGCGCAGGTCGGCAGCGGCGGCCAGCGACGCCGGGGCCTGGAAGGCAAGGGGCCGACGCCGCCCGCCGAGATGCGCAAGGGGCACGCCAAGCAGCGTGCCGCCCAGGCTAAGGCGCGCCGCGCCCAGGGCCGCACCCCGCAGCGGCGCGGCGGGGGCCGCTCGACCTCCGAGCTCGTCGTCGGCCGCAACCCGGTCGTCGAGGCGCTGCGTGAGGGCGTGCCCGCGTCCACGCTGTACGTCCAGCAGTTCATCGACAATGACGAGCGGGTGCGCGAGGCGCTCCAGCTCGCGGCCGAGCGCGGCGGCATCAACCTCATGGAGGCGCCGCGTCCCGAGCTCGACCGGATGACCAACGGCCTGAACCACCAGGGTCTGGTCCTGCAGGTCCCGCCGTACGAGTACGCGCACCCCGAGGACCTGGTCGCGGCCGCCTACGACGAGGGAGAGGACCCGCTGATCGTGGCCCTCGACGGGGTCACGGACCCGCGCAACCTCGGCGCGGTCGTCCGGTCCGTCTCGGCGTTCGGCGGTCACGGCGTCGTCGTACCCGAGCGGCGTGCCGCCGGGATGACGGCCGGTGCCTGGAAGACGTCCGCGGGCACGGCGGCCCGTACGCCCGTTGCCCGCGCCACCAATCTGACGCGCGCGCTGGAGGCGTACAAGAAGGCCGGGCTCACGGTCGTCGGCCTGGCCGCGGACGGGGAGGCCGAGCTCGGTGGCCTGGAGGCGCTGAGCGGGCCGGTCGTCATCGTCGTCGGCAGCGAGGGCAAGGGACTGTCCCGGCTGGTCGGCGAGACCTGTGACGTGCGGGTGCGGATCCCGATGCCGGGCGGCGCGGAGTCGCTCAACGCCGGTGTGGCGGCCGGCATCGTGCTGTACGAGGCGGCGCGTCTGCGGAGCTGACCGCCGAGCGGTGCGGCGGGTGGGGTGCGGCGGGGCGGGGTGCGGCTCGCGGGCCTGCACGGGTGTTCGGTCGCGTCACCCACACGGGGGTTTTCGCGTGGTCCGTACGGGGTCCGTTCGGGGTCCGTACGAGGTCGGCGCGAGGTCCGTGCGAGGGCCGTGCGAGCTTGACGCGGTCCGGACACATCGGGCCGGTCAAGGGAGTGTCCTAACGCCGTGTCACTCGGTTAGATGAGTGTGGACACCAGAACACCCCGCACACCCACGCGGGACCGCTCGTCGGGACTCGACGACGCTCCCGCGCTGAGCATGGTGAAGGTGCCGAGCGATCCGGCGCAGGTCATCGTCAATCACGTCAGCTTCCGCGTGCAGCTGGGCGCCTCGGCGCGGCGCGCCCCCTCGCCGCGGATCGCACGGCACGTCAGTGCCGCCGCGGACACCGCCCGCATCCCCGTCGTCACCAGCGTGGGCACGGCGGGAGCGGCCGCCGCCCGCCGCCGGCCCGTCGTCTGGAGCGGCCGGTCCGCACCCGACGACACCGGCGCCCACCGACTGCTCCAGGCAGTACGGCAGCACGAGGGCGTCCGCCACGCCGACGACCTGTTCACCGACACCGGAGCCACCCGGGTCCTGCCCCGCACGGGCGCGGGGTACGACCACGACGACGGCCCGGCCACCCAGCCCCTCCAGACCCCGCTGGTCGCCGCCCCCCGCCGGCCCGCCGACGGCCCCCTGCTGCCCCCGATGCGCACGGTCGGCAGCGCCTACGACGAACCCGGCTACGACCACGACTACGGCGACTCGGGCTACGACGGGCCCGCCCACGACGACGCGTTCGAGAGCACCGGCCGGCGCGGCAGGCGGCACGGTGACGACCCGGCCGCCCGGCACGCGTACTACCCCGGCCGCCGGATGAACCTCGGCGTCGTCCTGCTCCCGCTGCGCGTGTTCCTCGGCGGCATCTCCGTCTACGCCGGGATGAGCAAGCTCTGCGACCCCCTCTACTTCGAGGGCGGCGAGCGCGGCTCCATGGTCAAGTGGCTGCACACCCTGCACCCCTGGGAGGCCGCGGAGCCGCTGCGCCAGTTCGCCCTCGAGCACCCCATCGGCTCGGGTCTGGCCATCGCCTTCGCCCAGGTCGTCGTCGGTGTCCTCACCGTCCTCGGCTGCTGGCAGCGGGCGGCCGCGGTCGTCGGGGCGGCCCTCTCGGCGGCGCTGCTGGTCACCGTCAGCTGGAAGAGCGTCCCCGCGTACGAGACGCCCGACATCATCTACCTCGCGGCCTGGTCGCCGCTGATCATCGCGGGCGCCCCCGTCTACTCCGTCGACGGGCGCCTCGCGAGCGGGGCCTGGCGCCGGCTCGGCCCCCGCGCGGACATCTGGGACCTGCGGCGTTACGTCCTGCGCCGCGGCGTCCTCATCACCTTCCTGGTGTGCGGGCTGACCATGCTCGTCGGCTCGCTGCTCGGCGGCGCGGTCCGGGACGCCGACCGCGTGGTCGTCCCCGAGCCCGGCGAGGCCCCGCGCAACGAACTCCCGGGATCGCCGCTGCCGGAGGAGTCGGGCGAACGGCAGACGGAGGAGCGGACCCCGGCCGCCTCCACGTCACCCACGCAGGGCGGCGCCACGTCGGGGTCGGGTTCGGCGAGCCCGACCGCCGGGGCCACCACCCCCGGGGCGACTCAGGGCGCCGGTTCCGTCACCGGTGCGCCCAGCCAGACCCAGGGCAGTGTCGGCGAGGCCCCGGCCCAGCAGTCCTCGCCGGCGGGCCAGGCGCCCAGCACGACGTCCGGGCCGACCTCGGGCGGCGGCGGTGCGTCCGGCGGCAGCGGCGGCACCGGCTCCCCGAGCGGTGGCAGCGGCGGCTCCTCCAGGAAGCCGGGCCTCGTGGGGGGCCTGCTGGGGTAAGGCGCGGATAGGGAGCGCCACCCGGGTACGACAGGGGTCCCGCACGGTTCTTCCGTGCGGGACCCCGTCGCCTTGGGCGCTCCGATCAGCGGCCCTGTGCCGCGAGTTCCTTCGCCGCCTCCGTGAGGTCCTTCGCGGTGTCGATCGCCCGCCAGTAGGAGCCCTGGGGGATCGGGAACCCGGCGAGGCGCCGTTCACGCGCGAGGTGCGGAAACGTCGTGCGCTCATGGTCGCCGCGCTCCGGGAGCAGGGCGGCGAAGTCGGGGGAGAAGACGTACACACCCGCGTTGATCTCGAACGTCGACGGCGGGGCCTCGATGAAGTCGGTGATGTGACCGAAGCCGTCGGTGCGCACGGCCCCCCACGGGATGCGGGGGCGGGCCAGGGCGAGCGTCGCGACGGCGTCCCGCTCGGTGTGGAAGTCGGCCATGTCGCGCAGCGAGAAACGGGTCCAGATGTCGCCGTTGGTGGCGTACCAGGGGCGGTCCGGGTGCGGGAGGTGCGCGGCGGCGTACTTCAGACCGCCGCCGCGGCCCAGGGGTTCCGTCTCGACGACGGTGGTGACGGAGACCGGGAGATCGGTGGTCTCCAGCCACTTCTCCAGCACCTCGGCGAGGTGACCGCAGGAGACGACGACGTCGGTGACGCCTTCCTCGGCGAGCCAGGTGAGCTGGTGGCCGATGATCGGGGTTCCCGTGCCGGGGATCTCGACCATCGGCTTGGGACGGTCGTCGGTGTACGGGCGGAGCCGGGAGCCCTGGCCGCCGGCCAGGACGACGGCTTGTGTGGGGCGGGAGGCGGCGCGGGGGTCGGTCATGGCCCGCACTTTACGCGGCGCCGGGCTGGGGAGGGGGTGGGTGGTTGTGGCTTGGCTGTGCTGTGTGGGTGGGCCGGTGTTGGTGCTGGGCGGGGGGGTGTTGCGCAGCCCGGCGTTGGCGGGGTGCCGCTGCGCCCACCCGTGCCGCCCCAGCGGCACGACTGCCCGCAGCTAAGGCGGCGGGACTGCCCGCAGTTGCGTTACCTGTTGGCTGTTACTACGCCTGATGCGAAGGATGTGTCGCAGACTGGGCGGGCGTAGGACTGGGCCTTGGTGGGGCCGTAGACGCGGACCGCGGCTTTGCCCAGGGAGCGGGCGATGGAGGCGCAGTGCTTTGCCAGGGACGGGCGGTCGTTCACGGCCTGCTGGAGGTGAGTGAGCGCCACGCCCGGGTTCTCCTTCTGGAGTTGCACCAGCAGCTTGTCGCGCAGCACGTCCTGCGGCGCGCGGGCGCCGGCCCGTGACGAGGCGCCGGAGGCGGAGGTGTCGGCGGCGGTGAGCACCGGGCTCGAGGGGGCTCCCGACCAGTTGACCCGCGCGACAGCGAGAGTCCCGGAGAGCACCAGGACGACGGGCAGGACGAGGGCGAGGGAGCGGCCGATCCGACGAGCGGGGCCCCGGCCGTGTCGCGTCTGAGGGGTAGTGGAGTGCTTCACGCGAGTGAGGGTAGCGCCCGGTAGCAGTGAGGAAACATTCCGTCACCGTTACGGGGGACAGTGAACCCTCGATTCCGGGCGGCGTGTTGACGTATGTGCCTGAAATGCCGGAAGTGCCGGGGTATTTGTCGACAACGTGAAGGGCCCCGCAGCGAACTGCGGGGCCCTTCACGTCAATACGCTCGCCGGGGACGGCCGGTCTCAGTCGGACAGACGCGCACCGGTCGACGTCGAGAACACGTGGGTCTCGCCCGAACGCGGCACGACGTGCAGCTCGCTGCCCTTCTCCGGGACGTCACGGCCGCCGACGCGAACCACGATGTCCTTGGCCTCGCCGCCGACCTGCGCGGTGCCGTACACGAACGCGTCGGAGCCCAGCTCCTCCACGACGTTGACGGTGACCGCGACGCCCTGGTCGGAGTCGGCGCCGGCCACGTCGAAGTGCTCGGGGCGGACGCCCACGGTGACGGTCTTGTCGCTGGTCGCGGAGAGCGCGTCACGCTGCACCGGCACCACCGAGTTGCCGAACTTCACGCCGCCGTCGGCGATCGGGACCTCGATCAGGTTCATGGCCGGGGAGCCGATGAAGCCGGCGACGAAGAGGTTCGCGGGCCTGTCGTACATGTTGCGCGGGGTGTCGACCTGCTGGAGCACACCGTCCTTGAGGACCGCGACGCGGTCGCCCATGGTGAGGGCCTCGACCTGGTCGTGGGTGACGTAGACCGTGGTGATGCCCAGGCGGCGCTGGAGCGAGGCGATCTGCGTACGGGTGGACACACGGAGCTTGGCGTCCAGGTTGGACAGCGGCTCGTCCATGAGGAACACCTGCGGTTCACGCACGATGGCGCGGCCCATCGCGACACGCTGGCGCTGACCGCCGGAGAGCGCCTTCGGCTTGCGGTCCAGGTACTCGGTGAGGTCCAGGATCTTCGCGGCCTCTTCGACCTTCTGCCGGATCTCCGCCTTGTTGACGCCGGCGATCTTGAGCGCGAAGCCCATGTTGTCGGCGACCGTCATGTGCGGGTAGAGCGCGTAGTTCTGGAACACCATGGCGATGTCCCGGTCCTTGGGCGGCAGATGCGTGACGTCGCGGTCGCCGATGCGGATGGCGCCGCCGTTGACGTCCTCGAGCCCCGCGAGCATGCGGAGCGAGGTGGACTTGCCGCAGCCGGACGGGCCGACGAGGACGAGGAATTCGCCGTCCGCGATCTCGATGTCCAGGGCGTCGACGGCGGGCTTGGTCGAGCCGGGGTAGACCCGGGTCGCCTTGTCGAACGTGACAGTGGCCATGGTGAACGGTCCCCTTCTACCGGCAGGAACGTGCCGGACGATCCGAGTAGGAAGGTGTTGCCACGACGGGTGTTCCGTTGTGGTGTGGTCCACATGAGTGAACTGGCTCAGGACGGTACCTGGCGTTCACCTGGTCTGTCAGCAGTTCCAGGACCGTGAATTCCGCGGAAACTCTCGCCGAGGAGGGTGACTTGTTCGGTTTTGGTGCGCGATCAGCGCTCGCTCCGCTCGCTCGCGTAGCGGTCCGCCAGCACCGCCACCGCCGCCGCGACCGCCTGCCGCAACACTGCCGGGCCGAGCACCTCCGCCTCGGCGCCGAGCCGCAGCAGATCGCCCGTCGCCACCGCCTCCGACTCCACCGCCAGTTCCACCTCCACCCAGCCCTCCCCGTCCGGCGGCCCCGCGTCCGCCAGCGCCCGCGCTCCCGCCGCCCCGAACTGCATCGGCAGCAGCTGCTGTCCGCGCGGTGACAGCCGCAGCCGGGCCGTGCCCTGCCGTATCGCCGCCTCCAACCGGCGGGAGGACTCGGTCCAGTAGGCGGCCAGGTCGAACCCGGCGGGCCGGGTGAACTCCTCGCCGGTCTCCGCCACCGCCTCGAAGCGCGACACCCGGTAGGTGCGCACCGCGTCCTCCGCCAGCGCCACCAGGTACCAGATGCCGCCCTTCAGCACGAGCCCCAGGGGACGCACCTCCCGGTGCACCTCGCCGCGCCAGCGCCGGTAGTGGGTCTCCAGCACCCGCTGCTCCCACACCGCCCGCGCGATCGGCTCTAGATGCGGTACGGGGTCGGCGTCCCGGAACCAGGCCGGCGCGTCCAAGTGGAAGCGCTCGCGCACCCGCCGCGCCTGCCCCGCCAGTCCGCCCGGCAGGGCCGCCTCGATCTTCAGCTGGGCGCTCGCCAGCACGGCACCAAGACCCAGTTCCCTGGCCGGCCCCGGCAGCCCCGCCAGGACCAGCGAACCGGCCTCCGCGTCCGTCAGCCCGGTCAGCCGCGTCCGGTAGCCCTCCATCAGGCGGTAGCCGCCCTCGGGCCCGCGATCGGCCCGCACGGGCACCCCGGAGGCGCCGAGCGCGTCGATGTCCCGGTAGACGGTGCGGACCGACACCTCCAGCTCCGCCGCCAGCTCGGGGGCGGTCATCCGGCCGCGGTTCTGCAGCAGGAGGAGCAGGGAGAGAAGCCGGTCGGCACGCATGGGAGCCATTGTCCTGGCGTACCTGACAGAAGGTGTCAGGTACGGGCGAAAGAGTGGCGGGACGCGTCGGTTCACCTGGGAAGACGCGTCGGTTCACCTCGGAAGGGAACGTTCATGCCCGCCACCACCAAGATCACCGGACACTTCACCTTCGCCGACTGGAAGGAGAGCCCGGTCACCCTGGAGGGCGCCTTCCCCCGGCTCGCGCACGCCAAGGTCACCAACGCCTTCGCGGGCGGCATCGAGGCCGAGGCCACCACCTGCGACTACACGGTCGCCTACCTCACGGAGACGACCGGCGCGTTCGCGGGCATGGAGCTCCTCACCGGCGCTGTCGACGGCCGTGCGGGCACCTTCGTCCTCGAGGAGCGCGGCCGCTTCACGAGCGACGGCACCGTCCACTGCACCTTCGAGGTCGTCGAGGGATCCGGCACCGGGGAGTTGACGGGACTGCGCGGCACGGGCGGCTTCACCTACCGGCACGGGGAGACGAAGGTGCCGTACGCCTTCGAGTACGCCGTGGAGTGAACGGGCGGGGCCGTCCCCGTAAGCGCGTGGCTCGGCGAAACCGGCACTGTGTACAGTGGACCAGCCTTCGCGCGCGCCGCGCGGTTGCCTCCTTAGCTCAGTTGGCCAGAGCAACGCACTTGTAATGCGTAGGTCGTCGGTTCGAATCCGACAGGAGGCTCCGGAAAGGTCCAGCTCTGTGCCCTTGAGCTGGGCCTTTTCATTTTCTAGATCATTTGAGCCGGGTCGAGACGTTCGTACACCGTCACCCGCCGCCCGCGGACTTGCTTGTCCGCCACCACCGTGAAGTGCTCCTTCAGCACGGAGATCTTCACCCTGTCCCTCATGGCCGACACAGGCTTCGCCACCTCCGTCGCATCCGTGACCAGCAGTATCCGCCGCTGGGCCAGGATCGCGGCCCGGATCCGGGCTTGGCCGGCTTCTACGCCCTTCAGCGTCCCGGATTCCTCCGGACTTTCCGTCAGGGCGATGTCCCGCAGACCGGTGAAGGCGTCGGGGGATACCAACTTGGTGTCGCGCCGCGCCGCCGGTATGAAGAGCACCGCGTCCCCAGTCGTCTTCACCCGCCGCACGTCCGCCGCTATTGCCAGGACGTCGTCCACCCGGCTCGCCGGGGATCGTTTGGCCAGCGATTGCGGCACCATCGCCACCGCCGCCACGACGACCATCGCCGGGACAAGCAACCGTGACAGCTTCCGGAACCTCTGCTCGGTCGCCCGCACCGCCGAGCCCGAGGTTGCGCCGATCAGCAAGGCCAGACCCACCATGCTGAACAGCACATAGCGGTCCAGAAACAGTGGCTGGATCACGGAGAGGCCTATCAGGGCGATCTGTGGCACCGCCAGCAGGGGCAGAGCGACGGTCGCCAGCGACAGTCGGCCCACCCGCGGCCGGTCAAGCAGGGCCCCGAGAGCGCCGATCGACAGCAGGACTGCCGGGCCGATCAGCATGTGCCATGTCAGAGGCGGGATCCAGGACACCTGGTGGGACTGGGTTCGGCTGAACAGGATCAACGGCAGTGAAGCCGTCACCGCGGCCGTCGCGGCCACCGCCCAGGGGGTCCATATTCGTCGCCCGGCCTTCGTCCAGACCAGGGTCACCAAGTGCGCGGGCAGGATCAGCAGTGACAGCCAGTTCAACAGTGAACACACCAGGACCGTGCCCGCGTACGCCACCCAGTGCATCGTCCGGCCACGCCCCCGCAACACGGTCACGAGTAACAGCGTCGAGATGCCGGCCCCTGCCGCGATCAGGGCGTACGGGCGTCCCTCCTGGAGGTAGAACTGCACAGACGGAAGCAGCCCGAACGTCAGTCCTCCCCCCACGCCCTCCCAGACCCCGGCCAGCCGGTGGCCGATGACCGTCACGCAGGCCGCCGCCACCGCCATGGCCAGCACGGAGGGCAGGCGAAGGGTCGTGGTACTGGGCCCGAAACATTTGAAGAGTCCGTGCATCAGCAGGTAGTAGAGCCCATGCACGGTATCGGCCTTCCCCAGCATGTGCCAGATTTCGGCGCCGGACCGTTGGGCCACCTGCCAGGTCGCGGCCTCGTCCCGCCACACGCTTTGCTGTCGAGGAAGTCCCCATATTCCGAGGGAAAGGGTCCATAACACCGGGATCAGCCAGACGGGCAGACGGCGCCGGAGAACGGCTATGTGGGAAATCATGAACGCCTTTGGTCACTTGCGTCACGCAGGCGGCGGCCGATCTCGAGGTCGTTGTCGTTCAGGGGGCGGCCGTCCTCGGTCTCCCACAGAGAGTTCTGCAGCAGGCGCCCGTACGTCCACGCGCGCGCCCGCGCGCGGTCCAGGCCGAGGACGTCGGTCATGGCGTCGAAGCGCCAGCGGACGTCCTCGGCGTCGAAGTTGTTGGCCAGCGCCGGCCAGAGATCGAAGCCGGGGTCGCCTGCCAGGGGCTTGGGATCGATGGCCAGCCAGGGGGCGCGGTCGGCGGCGAGGACGTTCTCGTCGTGCAGGTCCCAGTGCAGGAGGCGGTCGCCGGGTTCGTCGGCGACCTCGCGCACGACGGCCGCCCAGTCGGCGACGAGGCGGCGGGCCGCCGGGTCCGGGATCCGGTCCAGCGCCGAGGGGGCCCGCTCCAGCATGGCCGCGGTGATGTCGCCCAGGCGGCGCATGCCCTCGGGGGCCGGGGTGGCGTGCAGGTGGGCGAGGAGGCGGGCGATCACCAGGACGCCCTCGTGCATGTCGGGCTGGTGCGCGAGCATCCGGGAGGAGTCGAGGCGTTCCAGGAGCATGGTGCCGGTGGGTTCGTCGTGGTCGAGGAGCCGGACCGCTCCGTCGCCGTTCCACAGGCGCAGGGCGATCGGCTCGCCCTCGCTCTCGTCGTCGCGGATCTGGAGCTTCAGCACCGCCGGCGTGCCGTCCGCGCGGTCGACCGGGAGCACCAGGGCGCTCACGCCGTGCATGGGAGCCCCGGTGACGCGCAGCTCCCAGCGGTCCAGGAACCGCGCGGTCAGGTCCGGCAGGGCGGCGATGAAGGCCCGGCCGGCCTCCTTGTTGAACTTCTCCTGGGCGGCGGCGAGTTGGGCGGGAATGTCGATCACTTCTCGCACGGTAGTGGCGTGCGGTGTCTGTGTCCCGTGGTTTTCCCGGCGCGCTACGGCTCCAGGACGACCTTTCCGGTCGTGCCCCTGTTCTCCAGGGCCTGGTGGGCGGCGGCGGCCTCGGCGAGCGGGAAGCGCTGCACGGCGGGGGTGAGCCTGCCCTCGGCGGCCTCGGCGAGGGCGCGCAGTTCGAGGGTGCGGACGGGGTTGGGGCCGTCGGCCCTGCGCATCATCTCGGGGCCGAGGACGTTGAGGGAGACGCCCTCGACGAGGTACGGGCGGTCGCTGTCGATCCCCTCGGCCGACCAGCCGAAGACGACGTGCCGGCCGTCCGGCGCGAGCAGACCGACCACCGCGCGGGCGACGTCGCCACCCACACCGTCGTATACGACGGTGACCTTGCCGCGGTGGCCCTCGAGCCGCTCGGTCCAGTCCGGGGCGGTGTAGTCGACGGCGAGGTCGGCGCCGCCCGCCGCCACGCGGGCCGTCTTCGCGGGGCCGCCGGCCAGGCCGATGACGGTGGCGCCGGCGTTCCTGGCGTACTGCACGAGGAGTGTGCCGATGCCGCCGGCCGCCGCGGGGACGACGACCACGTCGCCGGGGCCGGGTTCGGCGAACTGCACGATCCCCATCGCCGTACGGCCCGTGCCGATCATGGCGACGGCCTCGGCGAAGTCCAGCCGCCCGGGGATCTCGTGCAGCCGGTCGGTGCCGGTGACGGCCAGTTCGGCGTAGCCGCCGGGCACGAAGCCGAGGTGGGCGACCACGCGGCGGCCGAGCAGCTCCCGGGGGACGCCGTCGCCCAGCGCGTCGACGACCCCGGCGACCTCGCGGCCGGGGACGGTCGGCAGCGTGGTCGGTGCCGGGCCGGGGCCCCGCATGCCCCTGCGCAGGGCGGCGTCCAGGAGGTGGACACCGGCCGCCCTGACGGCGATACGGACCTGGTCCGGGCCCGGGTGCGGGTCGTCGATCTCCTCGTAGGTGAGGTTCTCGGCCGGGCCGAAGGCGTGCAGACGGATGGCGTGCATGTGGGGTCCCCCAGGGGTCGTTGGCCGCCGGTGGGCGGCGTCGGGTGCGGCGTGCGGCGCCACGACCCCACGGTGCGACCTCAACCTTGCTTCAGGTCAAGCGCGTTCCGGCCGAGCGCGAGCGAGACGGCCGTCAGGGCGCTGTTGAAGGACACCTCCGAGAGCACACCGGGCGCGGCGACCTGGTCACCGGCGAGGTGGACGCCGTCACCGCGGTCCACGGCGGGCCGGTCGCGCCAACTGGTGCCGGGCAGGTCGAGGGCGCCGGTACGGCCGTTCGCCACCGCCTGCCGCCGCCAGGTGACCCGCTCCCGCCAGCCCTCGTAGGCCAGGTCCAGCAGCTCCTCCGCGCGGGCGGTGCCGTCCGCCTTGGACTCGCCCGGGCCGATGGGGATCTGACCCTGGATCAGCTGCTCGCCGGCCGGGGCGAGGGTGCGGTCCTGGGCGGTGAACCGCTCCAGCCAGCCCGGCGCGTCGAGGTCGGACACGGCGAACGCGTCGCCGCGCCGGGTGCGTACGGCGAGGTCGACCAGGACGGTACGGCCGCTCGGCCAGGTCAGCGAGGCGTCGCCGAGGAGACGGCCGGCGGCGTCCAGCGAGGTGGCGACGACCACCGGCGTGTCGGTGGGCACGGTGTCGACGCGGGAGAGTGTCTCCATCCGCACGCCCAGATTCCACGCGCGGGCGGCCATCCGGTCGATGAGCCCGCCCCAGCCGCCGCGCGGGTAGTGGGCCTCCGGGGGCAGCTTGGTGGCGCGGCGCAGACGCTCCTGCACGAATGCCGCGGACAAGGAGCCCGGGTCGTGGTGGAACAGCGCGACCGCCGCGTAGTGGGCGGCGGCCCGCGCGCCCTCCTCGCCGGCTATCCCGGTGGCCCAGGTGAGGAAGTCGGTGTCGACGGGGGCCTGCGTGCCGCCGCGGCGCAGCAGCTTCAGCATCGCGAGGGGCGGGGTCCGGCGCAGCGCGCCCCGGTGGCGCAGACGCAGCCGGGCCGCCTCCAGGGGCGGCAGCGGGGCGAGCGGTCCGATGAGGCCGCGCTGCCGCAGCCAGGCCCAGTGCGGGCCGCCGTTGTAGAGGGCGTGCGGTCCCTTGTTCGTCCGGTAGGGGCCCTCGGCGGTGCGGGCGCGGCCGCCCAGCGTGTGATGGGCCTCGTGGACGGTGACCTTCGCGCCCGCCTCTGCCGCGGTGATGGCCGCGGTGAGTCCGGCGAAGCCGCCGCCGATGACGGTGATGCGGTGCATGTCTGGGGTCTCCCTCGGGGTCGCTTCCGGCTGTGTGGATGAGACGGAGCGAGGGCGCCGGAATGTGACATGCGTGGGGTTTTCCCAGCTCAGGCGGATTGTCAGTGGTGGGGTGCAGCATGGGGCCATGGTGAGGAGAGCGGCGGGTGGTCCGGGAATGAAGGCGGCGCGGCGCCCGGAGCTGCGGCTGCCCGCGCCGGAGCGGTACGAGGGCGGACTGGAGCCGGACGGGGACTACGACGGGCTGGAGTTCCGGGAAGCGGATCTCGCGGGGCAGGACGGCGGCGGGGCGCGCTTCATGGACTGCGCGCTGAGAGAGTGCGCGCTGGACGAGACGCGGCTGTCCCGGGCGCGGGTGCTGGACTCCGTCCTGGCCGGGGTCCGGGGCGTGGGCACCGACCTGGCGGAGGCGACCCTGCGCGACGTCGAGCTGACCGACGCACGGCTCGGGGGGACGCAGGTGCACGGGGCGTCGCTGGAGCGGGTGCTGGTCCGCGGCGGCAAGATCGACTTCTTGAATCTGCGCGGTGCCCGCCTGAAGGACGTGGTCTTCGAGGGCTGTGTGCTGGTCGAGCCGGATTTCGGCGGGGCGCGGCTGGAGCGCGTGGAGTTCGTGGACTGCGCGCTCAAGGGTGCGGACCTCTCGGGGGCCACGCTGAAGGACGTGGACCTGCGGGGCGCCGCGTCACTGGAGATCGCGAGGGGGGTGGACCGGCTGTCGGGGGCGGTGATCAGCACGGCCCAGCTGCTGGATCTGGCGCCCGTGCTGGCGGGGGAGCTGGGGATCAGAGTGGAGGGGTGAGCGGGGGAGGGCCCGAACCGGCGGGGCCCCGGTGGGCTCACTCCCCGTACCACCCCCACGCGCCCGCTCCTTCGGACGGGTCGAAGGACTGGTGCAGTGCGATGAGGGCGTTGATGAGACGACCGTCGACGTCGGTCCTCGGCATGCGGTACTCCTCGGCCACCGCGCGGAAGACGAGGTGCGCCCGGTGGGAGTCGTCCCGCCAGATGACACGCCGGGGCGGACGGATGCCGCCGTCGCCCTCGCCCAGGAGCGCGGTGACCAGCCACACCAGGCTGAAGGGCAGTCCCACGGGCCACCACAGCGCCCACCACAGCAGGCGGCCCTCGTACCCGCGGAGGGCCTGTCCGGCGACGGGTTCCACGGTCCAGCGTCTCCGGCCGGGGCGGAAGGCCCGCCTGCGCCGCAGGGTGATCCGCCCGAGCGATGCACCGGCCGGGTCCCGGACCTCGTACACGGCGGGGCGTCCGCTCAGCCGGGAGCCCAGGGGCTGGGCGGTGACCACCCGGGCGAGTGGTGCGCCGTTCTCGGCGTGGAGGTGGAAGGCGCGGACGGAGTGGAGCCGGTCGGAGGCGGGGCTGTTGGTGTCACGGGAGAGCCGGACGGCCGGGCCGAGGGCGTCCGGTGCTCCGTCCCGGACGACGGCCGGCGGGTGCACGGTGTGGTTCATCCGGTAGGTCGCAGGACCGTGCGCCACTGGTCTTCCCCTCCGTCCGCGGTGCCGCTTCCGTGAGCGATGCTCTCATCGGCGTGATCGACAGCCGTCAGGGGATCCTCGGGAAGCGGGCCTGGAGGGCCCAGATGGCCGGGTTCTCGGCGAGGTCTTCGTGGAGGTCGGTCAGGTCGGCGAGGAGGTCGTGGAGGAAGTCGCGGGCCTCACGGCGCAGTTCGGAGTGGGAGAAGGTCAGCGGGGGCTCGGAGGCGGGCAGCCACTCGGCCTCGATGTCCACCCAGCCGAAGCGGCGCTCGAACAGCAGCCGGTCGGTGGACTCGGTGAAATCCAGCTCCGCGTGCTGGGGCCGCGAGGCGCGCGAGCCGGCCGGGTCCCGGTCGAGGAGCTCCACGATGTCGCACAGCGCCCACGCGAAGTCGAGCACCGGCACCCATCCCCAGGCGGTGGACAGCTCCCGGTCCGACTCGGTGTCCGCGAGGTAGACGTCGCCGCAGAACAGGTCGTGGCGCAGGGCGTGGACGTCCGCGCGGCGGTAGTCGGTCTGCGGGGGGTCAGGGAAGCGGTTGGAGAGGGCGTAGCCGATGTCGAGCACGTGGGTGATGGTGTCACGGCACAGCGCACCGGTCCCTCATAGGATCCCGACGTGCGCCTTTTCCGCCCCCGACCGGACTCTCGCGCGGTCGCCGCCGTCCTGCTCACGGCGTCGGCAGCCGCGTGCGCGAGCGGCTCCGGGCCGGGGGCCGACCGGGCCGGCGGGTCCGGAGTGGGCGACCCGTACTTCCCCAAGTCCGGCAACGGCGGCTACGACGTCACCCACTACGCCCTCGATCTCGGATACGACCCGCGCGCCCGCCGTCTGACCGGCACCGCGACGATCGACGCCCGCGCCACGCAGGACCTCGGCGCGCTGAACCTGGATCTCCAAGGGCTCGACGTCGAGGACGTCACCGTCGGAGGCACGGCCGCGCGGTGGAGCCGTGAGGGTCAGGAGCTGACCGTCCGGCCGCGCGACGCACTCGACCGGGACGCGCGGTTCCGTGTCGTCGTCCGCTACTCCGGCGTCCCGAAGACCGTCACCGACCCGGACGGCTCCGAGGAGGGCTGGCTGCCCACCGCCGACGGTGCGCTGGCCCTGGGGCAGCCGACGGGCTCCATGGCCTGGTTCCCGGGCAACCACCACCCCTCCGACAAGGCGACGTACAGCATCGCGGTCACCGTCCCGAAGGGGCTGCGGGCGGTGTCCAACGGGGAGCCCGCCGGTGAGGAGACCAAGGGGGGCCGCACGACGTACCGGTGGCGTGTCGGCGAGCCGATGGCGAGCTACCTCGCCACCGTCGCCATCGGCCGGTACGAGACCGACCGCACCAGGACCGCCGACGGGCTGCCCGTCTACACGGCCGTCGACCCCGGACAGGCGGAGGCGAGCCGCGCGATCCTGGCGCGGATCCCCGAGGTCGTGGCGTGGGCGGAGCGGACCTTCGGGCCGTACCCCTTCTCCTCCACGGGCGCGGTCGTCGACCGCCCGGAGGACGCCGGGTACGCCCTGGAGACCCAGACCCGCCCGGTCTTCCCCGGCGCCCCCGACATCCTGCTGCTGGTCCACGAGATCGCCCACCAGTGGTACGGCAACTCCGTGACCCCGCGGACGTGGCGGGACATGTGGCTCAACGAGGGCTTCGCGACGTACGCGCAGTGGCTGTGGCAGGAGGACCACGGCGGCGACACCGCGCAGGAGACCTTCGACCTGCTGTACGCCGGTACGTACTTCCCGGACGCGGCGACCAACGAGGCGCTCTGGTCCTTCCCGCCCGCTGAACCGCCGGACGCGGCGAGCATCTCCGCGACCCCCGTGTACTGGCGCGGCGCGATGGTCCTCCACAGGATCCGGCGGACGGTGGGCGACGACGCCTTCCCCGCCCTCCTGCGCGGCTGGGCGGAGGCACACCGTCATGGCACCGCGGACACCGGCGACTTCACGGCGTACGTGGAGAAGTCGGCGCCGGACAAGGACTTCGGCCGGATCTGGGAGGACTGGCTGTACGGGGAGGGACGGCCGGACAGGGCGTGAGGCTCCCGCACCCCTCAGGACGGGCCGCCGTCGGTGAGCTGTTTGCGCAGGACCGCGCACGGGCGGCCGAGACGGTGGTCCGCCCGGTGGGCGACGGTCGTGTAGCCGAGGGCGGTCCAGAAGGCGAGGGCCTTGGGATTGTTGTCCAGCACGGCGAGGCGTACGGCGGTGTGGCCCTCGGCGCGCAGGCGGTCCTCGACGAGCGCGGCGAGGCGCCGGCCGTGTCCCCAGCCGTGCAGACGCGCGTCCACCATCAGCAGCCCGATCCAGGGGTCCGGGTCGGCGGGGTCCGGGTGGCGGGCGAGGGCGGCGGCGATGCCGATCAGCCTCCCCTCGCTGCGGGCGAGCAGCACCTCCGCGTGCGGGGTGGCCAGCTCATGGGCCAGGTCCCGGGCCACCTGTTCCGGGCGGATGTCGTCCGGGTCCGGGAAGTCGCCGCTGAGGGCGTGGAACTCCCGGTTGGACGCGTAGAGAGCGGTGATCTCGGTCAGCAGCGGACCAGGGAGGTGGCGGTCCGGGGGCAGCGGCAGGAGGTTGAGGATCACCGGGGAAACGTATCGCGCGGGCAGGGTGGCGCGTCGCCGGTGCGCGCCGGAGCCCCCGCCCGGCCGGATGCCGGGCCGGGGGCTCCGTCATGCGGGCGGGGTCCCTCAGACGTTCACGCCGAAGTCCTGGGCGATGCCCACGAGGCCCGAGGCGTAGCCCTGGCCGACCGCGCGGAACTTCCACTCCGCGCCGTTGCGGTACAGCTCGCCGAAGACCATCGCGGTCTCGGTGGCCGCGTCCTCCGAGAGGTCGTAACGGGCGATCTCGGCGCCGCCGGCCTGGTTGATGATGCGGATGTAGGCGTTGCGCACCTGGCCGAAGTTCTGCGAACGGTTCTCGGCGTCGTAGATGGAGACCGGGAAGACGATCTTGTCGACGTCGGCCGGGAGAGCGGCCAGGTTGACGTTGATCGCCTCGTCGTCGCCGGCGCCCTCACCGGTGCGGTTGTCACCGGTGTGGACGATGGTGTTGTCCGGGGTCTGCTTGTTGTTGAAGAACACGAAGTGGGCGTCCGAGTAGACCTTGCCCTGCCCGTTCACCGCGATCGCCGAGGCGTCGAGGTCGAAGTCCGTGCCCGTGGTGGTGCGGACGTCCCAGCCGAGGCCCACGGTGACGGCGGTCAGGCCCGGAGCCTCCTTGGTGAGCGAGACGTTGCCACCCTTGGACAGGCTTACAGCCATTGTTGGGAGTCCCTTCCCTCGTTTACGTACGGCTCGAAGCTACAGCTACCACCTTGAACGCGGGGAGGGGTACGGGAGGTTCCAGCTCGCTTTACTTTCTTTACCCGGGCTGTGGGGATCCGTCTGGGATCCGTCCGGGATCCGGATATTCGGGTGACGTGGCCTTGCCGTACGGGGGAACCTGTACGGCATGTCCGGTCCGCATGTCATCCGTGGCTCCGTCTCCCTGCCCGAGGCCGAGCTCATGTGGCGTTTCTCGCGGTCGTCCGGGCCCGGCGGACAGCATGTCAACACCAGCGACTCCCAGGCCGAAGTGCGTTTCGACCTCGCTCGCACCCAGGCGCTGCCCGAGGTGTGGAAGGAGCGGGCGCTCCAGCGGCTGGCCGGGCGGCTGAACGACGGCGTGATCACTGTTCGCGCTTCGGAGCACCGCTCGCAGTGGCGTAACCGTGAGGCGGCGGCGGTGCGGCTGGCGGCGCTGCTCGCGGAGGCGACCGCGCCGCCGCCGAAGCCGCGGCGGCCGACGCGGATTCCGCGTGGGGTGAATGAGCGGCGGTTGCGGGAGAAGAAGCATCGGTCCGAGACGAAGCGGGGGCGCTCCGCGCGGGGGTGGGTGTGAACGTGGGGTTCCTGGCCCCAGGTGGCCCCCCTTGCAGGGGGTTGGGCCGGAGGTCCGGGCGTGCACGTTGGGTGGCAAGTGCGGGTGCGTCTGTGGTTGATCGCGCAGTTCCCCGCGCCCCTGGGGGGTGGTGGGCCTCTAGTGTTCTCTGCGGGTTAGTTGTGGTTGATCGCGCAGTTCCCCGCGCCCCTAGGCGGGTGGTTCGGCTGTCGGCTGGCAGGGTGCCCGTGAGGGCGTGGTCCGGGCGGCGGTCGGCAGGGTGCCCCTAGGTGGGTGGCTCAGCCGTTGGCTGGCAAGGTGTCCCCGGGTCAGGTCAGGTGGAGTACGCCTACCGTTTCGTTCTCCACCGTCTCGCCGGTTTTGTGGAAGCCCAGGGTCAGGTAGAAGTTTTCGGGGCCCTTGTTGCCCGGGTGCCAGGTGACGTGGAGTTCCTTGGTGCCGCGGCGGCGGAGTTCCTCGGCGACCGCCTGCACGGCGAAGCGGCCGTAGCCCTTGCCCTGTTCCTCCGACGCGATGTTCAGCCGCCACAGGCCGGAGCGGATGGAGCTGCCGTCGTCGTGCCAATCGACGTCGAGGAACGCCATCAGGAAGCCGACCGCGCGGTCGCCGTCCATGATCAGGCGGGGCCAGGCCTTGCCGGGATGGACGTAGGCCTCGGCGAGCGAGTCCGCCACGGGCTCGACGGCGAATTCCTGGTCGGGGCGGACCCGTATGCCGAGGGCGGCCTTGAGGTTGCCGGCGGTGATCTCTTCGAGGCGCGGAGCCGTGCACGTCGTCACCCGGGCACCCTAGGTGCGTAAATCCCCTGGCGTAAAACGGATTTCGCGGCCGCCGGAGAAAGTCCGCGCGGTGTTCAGCCCAACTGCCGGTAACGGCCCCGGAAATACAACAGCGGTCCGCCCTCCGCGCTCGGTACGCGGGCGGTCATGACGCGGCCGATCACCAGGGTGTGGTCCCCGGCCTGCACCCGCTGCTCGGTACGGCACTCCAGCGTCGCCAGCGCGCCGCCCACCAGCGGTGCCCCGCTGTACTCGCCGCGCACGTACGGGATGTCCGCGAACAGCAGACGGTCGCTGACCCGGCCCTTCATCGCGAAGCGGCCCGCGATGTGGCGCTGGCTCTCGGAGAGCACGGACACCGCCCACATCGGCTGTTCGTCGAGCAGTTCGTCCATGCGGGAACCGTTGCGCAGGCTGACCAGCACCAGCGGCGGGTCCAGGGAGACCGACAGGAACGCGGTCGCGGTCATGCCGACGTCCTCGCCGCCCGGTGCCTCCGGGTCGTCCGGGTCCAGCGGCGGCTCCTGTGCGGTCACCAGGACCACGCCGGCAGCCAGACGGGACATGGCTGCGCGGAACTCGTCATTGCTCACCCCCTCAGCATGCCGGGCTGAGGGCGGAACAGTGATCGTGGCCGGTGCGGCAGGAGGGTTCAGCACACTGGAACGCTAATCTCCGCTCCACGGGCACCGCATCGGGCCCTGGCCCGAGCCGGGACCTAGGACCAACGCCCGACCGGCGCCCGGAGCGACGCCCGACCGGCGCCCGGAGCTGGCACAGGTCCCGCGCAACCGCCGTAAAAACCGTGTGCGGTAAAAGCACGGGTAAAGCGCGGAAAGACCACGCAATTGTTCACGTTTAGCTGTGACTTGAGTCACAAGGGGCAGTAATTGTTGACCCTGTGTACCGGGTGAGCAGCGCGCTGTGATTCAGTGGCGGGGAAGTTGGTAGGACGATACGCCGAAGAGAACCCTTGATTCACTCCGAGGTCTCGGGGGGAGGGCGAGGATGGAGACCGAGTCGGAACCCTACGTACGTCTTGCGTCGCTGCGGCAACTCCACCGGGCCATGGCGGACATGAACACGGCACGCAGTCTGGCGGACACGTTGCAGACGGTCGCCGACGGCGTCGTGGGCGCCCTCGGGTACGAGCTGGCCTGCGTCAACCTCGTATGCCCCGACGGTGATCTCGTGGTCGCCGCCCTGTCCGGGAACTCCGCCGCCGCGGCCCTCATCACCGGCCGCACCGGCTCCCGTGAGTCCTGGGACCGCCGCCTGAACATGGGCGAACGCTGGGGCGACCTGATCTTCATACCGCACACCGAGGGCTGGGTACTCGACGACGACGACGTCCCGCAGTGGTACACCGACGGGCCCGCGCCCCGCTTCGAAGATGAGTGGCACCCCTCCGACCGGCTCTTCGCCCCGTTGTACGCCCCTGGCCCACAGGGCGGCGGCAGCTCCGGCGAACTGCTCGGCGTGCTCTCCGTGGACCGCCCGCGCAACGGCCGCCGGCCCGGCGCCTGGGGCCGCGAGGCCCTCCAGATGTACGCCTTCCAGGCCGCCATCGCGATCAGCAACGCGCGTCTACGTGCCAATATGCAGCGCGCCCTGGTCCGCCTCGAACGCGAGCAGCAGGCGCTGCGGGCCAGCGAGGAGAGCTTCCGGCAGGCCTTCGAGTACGCCCCCTCCGGCATGGCCATCGCCGAGATGGGCGGCGACCAGCACGGCCGGATCCTGCGCACCAACGACGCCCTGTGCCGCCTCCTCGGCCGCCACGCCTCCGCGATGCGCCGCTACTCCTTCTCCGACCTGGTCCACCCCGAGGACATCGGCACCCTGCTGCGTACGTCCGCCGAGGGCGGCCGGGCCGAGCTGCGCCTCGGCCGCCGCGACGGCAGCTACGTCTGGGTCTCCCTGCGCAACTCGGTGGTCGCCGACGCCGCCGACGGCCCCCGCTTCCTGCTCACCCACGTCGAGGACATCGAGGAGCGCAAGCGCCGCGAGCTCCAGCTCGCCCACCGCGCCTCCCACGACTCGCTCACCGGACTGCCGAACTCCGCCGAGCTGCGGGCGCGGCTGTCGTCCCGGCTGTGCCGCCAGCAACCGCAGCACGCGCTGCCCGCCGACGTCGACTCGATGGACCCCTTCGAGTCCTTCGAATCCCACGACGCCGCCTACGGTCCGCCCGCCTTCGACCGGGGCCACGACTTCGACTTCCCGCCGGGCAGCGAGGGGTACGAAGGCTTTGACCACCATGTGCACACCGTCGCGCCGGCCGCGGAGTTCGACGACGGCACCAAGGGGCTCGCGGTGCTCTTCTGCGACCTCGACGGCTTCAAGTCGATCAACGACCGGTTCGGGCACAACGCGGGCGACGCGGTGCTCATCGAGGTCGCCCGCCGGCTCAGCAACGGCGTACGGGACGGTGACACCGTCGCCCGGCTCGGCGGCGACGAGTTCGTGATCCTCGCCGACGGGCTGGGCCGGGCCGACGCCCAGGATCTCGCCGTACGGCTGCGCAACGAGATCATCCAGCCCATCCGGGCCGAAGGGCGGGCCGTGCGGGTCGGGGCCAGCTTCGGCATCGGGTGGGCGCATTGCGGGATGACCGCGGACGAAGTGCTGAAGTCCGCCGACGAACGCATGTACGTAGAGAAACGATCTCGTCCCAAACAGCACAGACGCGCGGGATGATGCGCAGGTCAGTGAGTTGATGCGGTCCGGGTCACCCGTTCGGGTCACGGCGAGCGGGTAGGCTCGCTGTCGCCACTCACGTACCGCACCCGATCCGCAGCTAGGAGCACCAAGGGATGACGCCCGGCAACAACGGCGCGAGCACGCCCGAGGACGACGACCCGTTCGGCTACCTCTACGCCGACGGCCAGGCCAACGGGGCCCAGCCGCCGTCCGGGGGCTACGGCTACCCGAACTCGGTCAACAGGGTGCGGCCGGTCGGGGCCCGGCAGTACGGCCAGCAGGCGCCCGCTCCCCAGGCACCGCCGCAGCAGGGCGCGTACGGGCAGCCGAGCGCCCACTACGCCGCCCCGGAGACCCTTCCCGGCGGCGCACCCACGGCGCACTCCCCGCAGCCGTCGCACGGCGGCGGTGGCGGCCGGGGCCGCGGCCCGAACACCAAGGGCCTCCTCATCGGCGCGATCGCCGTGGTCGCGGCCGTCGTGATCGGCATCGGCGTCGCCATGATCGGCGGCGATGACGACGACAAGAGCGGCAACCAGGCGGACGCGAGTCCCTCCCAGACGCAGGACGAGGGCAAGCCGAGCCCGTCGGCGAGCGCCAGCGCGGAGGAGAAGGCGGACCTGCCGACCATCGACGCGAAGGCGCTCCGCTTGGATGGGGGAGCGGCCCTCGCCTCGGACGTCGAGGGTGCGCGGTCCGACGGCGGCATCTATGTCGCGGGCCTGAACAAGCCGGGCGCCACGGTCACCTGGACCGTCAATGGCATCCCCAAGGACGGCGCCTACACGGTCTTCGTCCGCTACAGCACGACCGACGATCCGCAGTCGATGACGCTCACGGTCAACGGCAAGCCGTTCGGCACCAAGCTGAACATGGACAACTTCGCCAGGGCCAAGGACGGCGACTTCTCCAAGGGCTGGACCCAGACCTACGCGTATCCCACGCTCAACAAGGGCACCAACACGATCTCGGTCTCCTGCGCCGACGGCGACAAGTGCAACGTCCTGCTGGACCAGCTGTGGCTCAAGGAGGGCCAGGTCAAGGACTGACCGGCTATGCCGCGGTCGTTTCCCGCGTCACCGTGATGCCGGGCAGCAGGTCCTCGTAGGCCGTCCGGTCGAACTCGCCGGCGGCCGGGGAGAGGACCGTGGCCGCCGACAGGGCGACCGCCCGGGACAGCCGGGCCGGCCAGGGCTCGTGCTCGACGAGGGCCGAGAGGATGCCCGCGACCGCCGAGTCGCCCGCGCCGGCCGGGTTGCCGTGGAGACGGGCCGGCGGGGCGGCGCGCCAGCGGGCGTCCGGGGTGGCCGCGAGGAGACCGTCCGCGCCCAGGGAGGCGACCACCGTGCCGGCGCCCCTGCGGCGGGCGTCCTGGGTGGCGCGCAACGGTTCGTGGGAGCCGGTGAGTTCGGCCAGTTCGTCGGCGTTGGGCTTGAGGATGTCGGGACGTCCGGCGACCCCGCGGCGCAGCGCCGCGCCACTGGTGTCGAGGAGGGCCGGGACACCGGCCGCGCGGGCCGTGCGGATCAGGCCCGCGTACGCGCCCACCGGGACACCCGGGGGCAGGCTGCCGCACAGGGCCACCGCCGAGGCGGAGGCCAGCAGATCCTCGTACACCTCCTGAAACGCGGACCACTCGGCGTGGGTGATGTCCGGGCCCGGCTCGTTCAGCTGTGTGGTGGTGCCCGAGCGCTCGTCCACCACCGCGACGGTGCGCCGGGTGGTGCCGGAGACCGGGACCAGCGCGTCCGTCAGCCGCGGGACCTCGGTGAGCCGGTCGCGCAGGGTCCGCCCCGTCGTACCGCCCGAAAAGCCGGTGACCGTCACCTCGTGGCCGAGGGCGGCGAGCACCCGGGCCACGTTGACGCCCTTGCCGCCGGGGCGTTCCGTCACCGCGGAGACCCGGTGGGAGCCCCCCGCCCGCAGGGAAGGTATGCGATAGGTGATGTCGAGAGCGGTGTTCAGGGTGACCGTGAGTATCACCGGGCCGACCTCCCCCTTTGTACTTGTGCCTGCCGTGTGTCCCGGGAACACGATCATGCCGCACGGACGGCGGTCGGCCCACCCCTGGGACCGGCCACCGTCCGGCGACCCAGGGACGGATCAGCCCAGTTGGGGATCGACCACCCATTCTCCCCGGCGCATCACGCCCACCAGGTCGAAACCGGCGTCCAGCACCACCAGGTCGGCGTCCTTGCCGGGTTCCAGGGAGCCGATCCGGTCGTCCAGGCCGAGCAGCCGCGCCGGGGTGGCGGAGACCGCCGCGACGACGTCCTCGACGGGCAGCCCGTCCACCGTCACCGCCCGCTTGAATGCGCGGTCCAGGGTGAGCGTGGAGCCGGCGATCGAACCGCCCTCCACCAGCCGGGCCACACCGTCCGCGACCTCGACCTCCAGGGGGCCCAGCATGTAGCGGCCGTCGCCGAAACCGGCCGCGTCCATCGCGTCGGTGATGAAGGCGACCCGCTGGGGGCCCGCGTGGTGGAAGGCCAGCTGGAGCGCGGCCGGATGCAGATGGGTGCCGTCGTTGATCAGCTCGACGGTGACCCGCTCGTCCTCCAGCAGGGCGGCGATCGGGCCCGGGGCGCGGTGGCCGAGCGGGGGCATCGCGTTGAAGAGGTGGGTGGCGACGCTCGCGCCCGCGTCGATGGCCGCGACGGTCTGCTCGTAGGTCGCGTCCGTGTGTCCCACGGCCGCGATCACCCCGTGCTCGACGAGCAGCCGTACGGAGTCCAGGCCGCCCGGCAGCTCCGTGGCCAGCGTCATCATCCTCGCCTGCCCGTGCGCGGCGTCGAGCAGCTTGCGGACCTCGGCCGGGTCGGGGTTCCGCAGCAGGTTCTCGTCGTGCGCGCCCTTGCGGCAGGGGGAGATGAACGGCCCCTCGAAGTGGATGCCGGCGATGTCGCCCTGCTGGGCCAGCTCCGCGAGCATCCCGGCGTGCCGGGCGAGGAAGTCCAGGTCACCGGTGACGGCGGAGGCGACCACCGTGGTGGTGCCGTGCAGGCGGTGGGTGCGGACGGCCTGGAGCACGTCCTCGGCGGTGCCGCCGGCGAAGGACGCCCCGCCGCCGCCGTGGTTGTGGATGTCGACGAAGCCGGGGACCAGCCAGTGGCCGGACAGGTCGGCCGTCTCGGCGTCGCCGGGTGCCGTGGCGGCGATCCGCGTGCCCTCGACGATCACGCGCCCGTCGTCCACGGTCCCGGTGGGCAGGACCACCCGGGCACCGGTGAGAACCTTGGTGGGGGCCATCAGGTGGTTACCTCCGAGGGGTACGAGGGGGCAGTGGTGTCGATCAGGTCCCAGGCGAGGAGCCCCGCGCCCAGGCATCCGGCGGTGTCCCCGAGGGCCGCGGGGACCAGGGACGGCAGCTTCTGGAAGGTGACCCGCCGCCGGACAGCCTCCCGCAGGGGTGTGAACAAGGTTTCCCCCGCCTCGGCCAGCCCGCCACCGACGATCAGCGTGCGCGGGTCCAGCAGGGTGAGTGCGATGACCAGCCCGTCGGCGAGCGCGTCCACCGCGTCCTGCCACACCTGACGGGCCCGTACGTCCCCGGACGCGACGGCCTTGGCGCAGTCGGCCGCGCCCGCGCCCGGGTCGCCGCAGGCGGCCGCCCAGGCCTCGCTCACGGCGGCGGCGGACGCGTACCGCTCCAGACAGCCGCGCTGTCCGCACGGGCAGGGGGCTCCTCCGGGCCGTACGACGATATGGCCGATCTCGCCTGCGAAGCCGTGCGCACCGGTCTCGACCCGGCCGTCGATGCCGATGGCGCCCGCGATCCCGGTGCCCAGCGGGACGAACAGGAAACGGTCCGCGCCCTTGCCCGCCCCTATGCGGCCCTCGGCGAGCCCGCCGGTGCGCACGTCGTGGCCGAGGGCGACGGGGATGCCGCCGAGGCGTTCGGTGAGTAGCGCGCGCAGCGGGACGTCGCGCCAGCCGAGGTTCGCCGCGTAGACGGCGACTCCCTGGGCCTCGTCGACGATGCCGGGGACGGCGACGCCGGCGGCCGACGCGGGGACGCCGTGCCGGCGGAGGCCGTGGGCGCGCAGTTCCGCCGCGAAGTCGAGGATCTCCGTGACGACCGCGTCCGCGCCGCGGTCCCGGCCGGTGGGCCGGCGGGCCTGGTGCAGCAGCTCGCCGTCCGCCCCGACCAGTGCGGCCTTCATCCCGGTGCCGCCCACGTCGAGGGCGATGACATGTTTCACGGGAAACAGTGTGGACCGGGGACCCGCGAGAGGTCTAGTCCACTCACGTGGTGTAGGCCTTATTCCGACTATCGGTGCGGCGGCGGGTCGGGTCCCGTCGGTGCAACCTGCTGCCGGTCACCGGCTCGGAGTCCCGCGCGATGGCCGTGTCCGGCCGGGACAAGGATTTGAAGCCGTTCCTTGACCCTGGGGGCGCTTCAGGCGACGGCTACGCGGGCGGAGAGTGCGGAGTAGTCTGCGGGGCATGGACGAGGGGCTGGGGCGGCGTGAGCGGGACATTCTCGCGTTGGAGCGGCGGGGCTTCACGGGGCCTGGGGCGAAGGAGCGTGCGATACGCGAGGAACTTGGTCTGGCGCCCGTGCGCTACTACCAGCTCCTCAACGCCCTCCTGGACGATCCGCGGGCCCTGGCCCACGACCCGGTGACCGTCAACCGCCTGCGCCGCGTCCGCGACAGCCGCCGCATGGAACGCTGAGCGGGATCCCGGAGGGTTGTTTTCGCCCCCGCCGCCCCTTCCCGTTCCCGACCTCCGGGGGCGCTGCCCCCGGACCCCCGCTCCTCAAACGCCGGAGGGGCTGGATTGTGCCGGACGGGCTGAGAATCCATCCCGAGGGCGCAGCCCCAGATGGAACGGGAAGGGGCGGCGGGGCTGCGCGCTCGAAACCCCGCTCCTCAAGTGCCGGAGGGGCTGACACACCAGCCCGTCCGGCGTTTGAGGACGAGGCCCGTAGGGCCGACAGGGGGGTCTGGGGGCGCAGCCCCCAGGGACGGGACGGGAAGGGGCGGCGGGGGCGAGGAAAAGCTTTAGGGGAGGCGGGCGGCCAGGGACCGTAGGAGGCGTACTACGCCGGAGGGGCCGTCTGTTACCACGTCCGCGCGTTCTCGTAGTTCCGTTACCTCCTCGCTGCCGCTGCAGATCAGCAGCCCGGGCGTGCCGGCCGCGCGGAGTTTGTCGACCGCCGTGTACGCGGCGAGGTCGCCCAGGTCGTCCCCCGCGTAGAGCACCGACCCCGCGCCGATCTCCCGCGCGTACTCCAGCAGGGCGACCCCCTTGTCCATGCCCGGCGGGCGCAGCTCCAGGACCATGCGGCCCGGCTCGACGACGAGGCCGTGCCGGGTGGCGAGGTCGGCCAGCGGTTCGCGCAGGGCCTCGAACGCGGCCTCCGGATCCTCGGCCCTGCGCGTGTGCACGGCCACCGCCCGGCCCTTCTCCTCGATCCAGGTGCCCCGCCACGCGCCGACCCGGTCGAGCAGCCCCGGCAGCTCCGCACGGGCGGCGGCGACACCGGGGTGCGGGGCGGGCGCGGTGACGGTGCCGGTGACGGCGTCCCAGCGCTCGGCGCCGTAGTGGCCGAGAACGACGAGGTGCTCCAGACCGGGAACGCCCGCGAAGCCCCCGATGCGTACCGCGACCCCTGCCGGCCGGCCCGTGACGACGGCGACCGAGGCCACCTTCGGGGCGAGCGCGGCGAGCGCGGGCACCGCGTCGGGGTGCGGGCGGGCCTGCTCGGGATCCTCGACGATCGGCGCGAGTGTCCCGTCGAAGTCGAGCGCGATCAGTGCCTCCCGGGGCCGGGAGAGGAGAGCGTTCAGTCCGTCCCGGCCGGCCTGCGTGGCGGGCGTGGGCAGAGCGTTCGGGTCCGTGGAATCCGTAGGACTGGCCATACGCCCAACCTATCCACGGGCGGCCCGCCGCACGCCTGCCTGACCGGCCATCCCGGTCAGTGGGACGAATCCACCGGCTCGTCCCGCAGCGCCTCCAGCTGGTCCAGGAACCAGCGGGCCGGGGGCAGCGCCGTCGCCGAGGCAATCAGGCGCTTGGTGCGGTCGGTGCGGTCGGCGGGGCTCATCGTCAGGGCCTCGTGCAGGGCACGGGAGGTTTCCACGATGTCGTAGGGGTTGACGGTGATCGCATGCTCGCCCAGCTCCTCGAAAGCGCCCGCCTCCCGTGACAGCACCAGCGCGCAGCCCGCGTCGGAGACGACCGGGACCTCCTTGGCGACCAGGTTCATGCCGTCGCGGATGGGGTTGACCAGGGCCACGTCCGCCAGCCGGTACCCGGCCAGCGAGCGCGCGAAGTCGTCCTTCAGGTGCAGGACGACCGGCCGCCAGCCGGGCGTGCCGTAGCGCTCGTTGATGTCGTCGGCGAGCCGCCGCACCTCGGCGGTGTAGCGGCGGTAGACGGCGAGCTCCTGCCGGGAGGGGTAGGCGAAGGCGACATGCACCACGCGCTCGCGCCACTCGGGGTGGTCGTCCAGGAGCTGCCGGTACGCCAGCAGGCCCCGCACGATGTTCTTGGACAGCTCGGTGCGGTCGACCCGGACGATGGTCCGGCGTCCCTCGCCGATCTCCTCGCGGAGTGCGGCGATCCGCTCGTCGACGTCCGCCTCGTGGGAGCGGGAGCGCAGGAAGTCCGCGTCGGCGCCCAGCCCGTGCACGCCGATCCGCGTATCGCCGAGCCCGCCCGCGAACCGCTCGCAGCACGCGGTGAACGCGTCCGCCCAGCGCCGGGTGAGGAAGCCCAGCCGGTCGGCGCCGAGCATCCCGCGCAGCACCTGCCGCGCGATGTCGTCGGGCAGCATCGCGAAGTACTCCGGCGGCGCCCACGGGGTGTGCGAGAAGTGTCCGATGCGCAGGTCCGGGCGGAGTTCCCGGAGCATCCCGGGCACGAGCGTCAGGTGGTAGTCCTGGACCAGCACCGCCGCGCCCTGCGCCGCCTCCTCGGCCAGCGCCTCGGCGAACGCGCGGTTGTAGGTCTCGTACGAGGCCCACTGGCGGCGGAACTCCGCGTCGAAGACCGGCTCCAGCGGTGTCTGGTACAGCATGTGGTGCACGAACCACAGCACGGAGTTGGCGATCCCGTTGTACGCGTCGGCGTGCACGTCCGCCGGGATGTCCAGCATCCGTACGCCGTCCTCGCCGGCCCCGCGCCGCACGGCCTCCCGGTCGCCGTCGGACAGCGCCGAGCACACCCACAGCGCCCCCGCCTCGGGCCCGATCGCCGACAGCCCGGACACCAGTCCGCCGCCGCCCCGCTTGGCCCGCAGCGAGCCGTCCTCTCCCACCTCGTACGACACCGGTCCCCGGTTGGAGGCGACCAGCACCTGAGCAGCACCGAAGCTTGCAGCCATACGCCTCAACCTAGCCCGGCCCCCGGAACCTCAAACGTGCCCGTGCGTCACCTCGGTGGCGATTTGGTCACGTGGGTTGTGTGGAAGGTGTGAACGAGTGGAAGATGCGTGGTGCACGTTTCAACAACGGGGGGGTGGGCGCCATGCCCATATGCATACGCGTACGCATGCGCGGATTCGCCGGGACGACGGCGCTGATCGCGGCCTCCGCGCTGGCACTGGCCGGCTGCGGCGGCGGAGACACCGGCACACAGGGCAGCACGGACGATCGGCCCGCGGCGGTCACCGCCACGCCGAGCAGCGGCAGCCCCACGCCTGAGGCGTCCCCCACCACCGAGACGCCCACCCCGACGCCCACCCCCACCCCGACCCCCGTCACCCTGTCGGACCACACCGGCGACCGCGTCGGGACGGCCATCCGCGCGGCCAAGAAGGCCGGCCTCGACTACAGCGTCCGTCTGGAGGGCACCGGCAAGCGGGCCTCCTCCTGGGGCAGCGGCGAGAAGGTCTGCGAGCAGACCGACGGGTCCGACAGCGTGACGTTCACCGTCCCGCGCGACGGCCGCGACTGCGACGGCCGCCTGCTGCACACCCCGAAGCCCACCCCGACCCCCGAACCGGCGCAGACGCAGGAGACGGGCGGAAGCGGGGGCACCGGGGGCGGCGGTACGGGCACCTGCGAGCTCACCAGCCCGGCCGGCAACTGCTACGCCGACGGCCAGTTCTGCGCCCAGAAGCACCGGGGACTGAGCACGCACGGCCGGGGCGGCGAGTACCTGACCTGCTCACTGGACTCCGGCGGCATCTGGCGCTGGTCGGACGGCGTGGCCGGCTGACCTGCCGTACCTGCTGACCGGCCGACCTGCCGACCGGCCGACCTGCTGACCGGTGACCGGCTGACCGGCCGACCTGCCGACCTGCTGACCGGTGACCTGCTGACCGGTGACCGGCCGACCCCAACCGGTGACCGGCTGACCTGCCGACCGGCCGACCTGCCGACCGGCCGACTTGCCGCCGGCCGACCGGTTGAGCGGCTGAGCGGTGACCGGAGGGGTCAGGCCACCCTGCGGGCCCGGTACTCCGGGATCTCCGTCATCGGCGGCCGCTCCTCCGTGTCGACGGAGTAGGTCCGGGGTTCGAAGCTGTGGTCCGTCCGCTCGAACTGGGTCAGGGACGGCCGGATCATATGGGCCCGGGCCAGCCGCAGCTGCGCGGTGCGGTAGATCGCGGCGGCCATGCGGCCGAGGGCCTGGCCGTCCTGGTGCCGGTGCTTGCGCACCCCGACGTCGACCTGGGCCAGCGCGTCCAGGCCCACCAGGTGCAGGGCGTCGACCAGCATGCCGAGCTCGACGCCGTAGCCGACCGGGAACGGGAGCCGTTCGAGCAGGGGGCGGCGGGCCGCGTACTCGCCGCCCAGTGGCTGGACGAAGCCGGCCAGCTGGGGCCAGTGCAGGTTCAGCAGCGGGCGGGCCATCAGCTCCGTCACCCGGCCGCCCTGACCGGCCGCGGCCGTGCCGGAGGCGGGTCCGTCGGACACCGTGAGCGGACGGTCGTACATGGCCTTGACCAGGTGTACGCCGGGCTCGGTGAGGAGCGGGCCGACGATGCCGGTGACGAAGTCGGAGGAGAACTCCCTGAGGTCCGCGTCGACGAAGGCCACGATGTCGCCCCGGGTGACCAGCAGCGACCGCCACAGCACCTCGCCCTTGCCGGGCACGGCCGGTATGCGGGGCAGTATCGCGTCGCGGTGCACCACCGACGCGCCCGCGGCCGCCGCCTCCTCGGCCGTGCGGTCGGTCGAGCCCGAGTCGACCACCACGACCTCGTCGACCAGCGGGGCCTGGTGCACCAGGTCGTGCCGGATCACCGAGACGATCTCGCCGACCGTCGCCTCCTCGTTCAGCGCGGGCAGCACCACGCTCACCGTCTGCCCCGTCGCGCGTTTCGCAGCAAGGAGCCGGTGAAGCGGTCGGTCGGCCACGGACCACGACCGCTCGGTCAGCCAGCGCTCGACTTCTTCCAGCACGGTCCCGGCTCCTCACTGGCCCGTGATCCATCTCGCGCTTCGGACGGACCGTCTGCACCAACCAGGCCTTCGGTTACAGTCTTGAACAACGCCGACGACCCTCGCACGCCGGGGGCCGTCGCGCGCACAACTGAACACCGCTCATCCAGAGGGGCAGAGGGAAACGGCCCGATGAAGCCCCGGCAACCCTCCAGTCGGTTCTTGTCACATGGACGTGGCGAGGCTCCCGGCTAGGGAAGGTGCCAAATCCGTCTCACGGCGAGATGCGTCGTGAGGAAGATGAGGAGAAAGGGCCTCGCCTCACATGGCTGTGCAGACTGTTGCAAGCTCCACCGACTCCGCCGCCGCGAACTCCGTCGACCTGGGCCCCGCCGCCGCGCTGTCCTGCCGCGAATGCGGTCACCGCGTGCCCCTCGGCCCGGTCTTCGCCTGCGAGGAGTGTTTCGGCCCGCTGGAGATCGCCTACGACTTCTCGGCCTACGACACCGAGGAGCTCCGCAAGCGGATCGAAGCGGGGCCCACGAACATCTGGCGTTACGCGCCTCTGCTGCCCGTCCCGGCGGACGTGGCGACCAAGCCCAACCTGAACCCCGGCTGGACCAAGCTCGTCCAGGCCGACAACCTCGCGCGCGAGCTGGGCGTCACCGGCGGCCTGTACATCAAGGACGACTCCGGCAACCCGACGCACTCCTTCAAGGACCGCGTCGTGGCCCAGGCCATCGAGGCCGCCCGTGCCTTCGGCTTCACCACCCTGTCCTGCTCCTCGACCGGCAACCTCGCCGGCGCCGTCGGTGCCGCCGCGGCCCGGGCGGGCTTCCGCTCCTGCGTGTTCATCCCGCACGACCTGGAGCAGGGCAAGGTCGTCATGGCCGCCGTCTACGGTGGGGAGCTCGTCGGCATCGAGGGCAACTACGACGAGGTGAACCGCTTCTGCTCCGAGCTGATCGGCGACCCGGCCGGCGAGGGCTGGGGCTTCGTCAACGTCAATCTGCGGCCGTACTACGCGGAGGGCTCCAAGACCCTCGCGTACGAGATCTGCGAGCAGCTGGGATGGCGGCTGCCCGACCAGATCGTGATCCCGATCGCCTCCGGCTCGCAGCTCACGAAGATCGACAAGGGGCTGCAGGAGCTGGTCAAGCTCGGGCTCGTCGAGGACAAGCCGTACAAGATCTTCGGTGCGCAGGCGGAGGGATGTTCGCCGGTCTCCACGGCGTACAAGGCCGGGCACGATGTCGTCCGTCCGCAGAAGCCCGACACGATCGCCAAGTCGCTGGCGATCGGGAACCCGGCGGACGGCCCGTACGTCCTGGACATCGCCCGTCGCACGGGCGGTGCGGTGGAGGACGTCACGGACGAGCAGATCGTGGAGGCGATCACGCTGCTCGCGCGGACGGAAGGGATCTTCGCGGAGACCGCCGGCGGTGTGACGGTCGGCGTGACGAAGAAGCTCATCGAGAGCGGTGCGCTCGACCCGTCCCTGAGCACGGTGGTGCTGAACACGGGGGACGGTCTCAAGACGCTGGACGCGGTGGCGGGCACGGGGCTGACGGCGACGATCCGTCCGAGCCTTGAGTCGTTCCGTGCAGCCGGGCTTGTCTGAGTCGTCCCTGAGTGTGTTACCTGACCGGAGGTTTGTTGTGAGCGTGACTGTTCGTATCCCCACCATCCTGCGCACCTACACGGGTGGGCAGGCCGAGGTGACCGCCGAGGGGGCCACCCTCGCCCAGGTCATCTCGGATCTGGAGAAGAACCACACGGGCATCGCCGCCCGGGTTCTGGATGATCAGGGCAAGCTGCGGCGGTTCGTCAATGTGTACGTGAACGACGACGACGTGCGGTTCGAGCAGGGGCTCGAGACGGCCACCCCGGACGGGGCCGGTGTGTCGATCATTCCGGCGGTCGCCGGCGGCTGATCATTACCTTCGGTAACGACGGTTACCGAGTGTGCAGGACATTGCCCCTTCCGTAAGAGATGCGGAGGGGGCAATTCCATGGGGTTGAACGCGGTAGGGTTGGGGAACGCGCTCCTGATCCACTGATCGAGCACCGTGAATTTCTGCCGCACGCCCGACTGGATGTAGCCAAAGTGTGGGCCCTTTTCGCGGCTTTTGTAACGTTTGCCCGGCCCGACTTGCCCTGAATTCGGATGAATTCTCGCCACATTCCGGACCGGCGGCGTCCAGATTTCTCGTCCGATTGACCTGTTGCAGACGGCAGTTGGGCAGATACATTCAGCCGCGGTCGACGCGTTCCGGCGCACGCCCCCAACCGTTGGGGGGTGAGGTCTGACCCGGATCCGCGAAGTGTGGATCTGTGCAAGGGCCAGTAATAGGGGAGTTAGGCATGGCTCAGGGCACCGTCAAGTGGTTCAACGCGGAGAAGGGGTACGGCTTCATCGCGGTCGACGGTGGTGCGGATGTTTTCGTCCACTACAGCGCGATCCAGATGGACGGCTACCGCACCCTCGAAGAAGGCCAGCGGGTCGAGTTCGAGATCTCGCAGGGTCAGAAGGGCCCGCAGGCCGACATGGTTCGTCTCAGCGCCTGAACGCGCTACCTGCCGCAAGGATCTTCTGCCGACGAAGGGCCCGTACCTCTTGGGGTACGGGCCCTTCGCCGTGCCCGTGTACTCCCTGCACTCCCCCTGGCGCGCTTGCGCCCACCCGTCACCCGACCGCCACGCCTCGACGAGCCCGCTTCGCGGGAGCGCCTTGCACTCGGGTGGGTCGAGTGCTAATCATTGGCGTTAGCACTCTGAAGGTGAGAGTGACAACGAGGACCGGGTCGGTGAGGCCCGCCGGCCGTGTGGGGCAAGGAACCACGGGGTTGGCGAGCCGTCCGTCGCGGGCGCGGGCGCGGTCCGAAGGAATCACCCCCAGTCCTGGAGGGACCACTTCACATGGCCAAGATCATCGCGTTCGACGAGGAGGCGCGGCGCGGCCTCGAGCGCGGCATGAACCAGCTCGCGGACGCCGTGAAGGTGACGCTCGGCCCCAAGGGCCGCAACGTCGTCCTCGAGAAGAAGTGGGGCGCCCCCACGATCACCAACGATGGTGTGTCCATCGCCAAGGAGATCGAGCTCGAGGACCCGTACGAGAAGATCGGCGCCGAGCTGGTCAAGGAAGTCGCCAAGAAGACGGACGACGTCGCCGGTGACGGTACGACCACCGCGACCGTTCTCGCCCAGGCCCTGGTCAAGGAGGGCCTGCGCAACGTCGCCGCGGGTGCCAACCCCATGGCTCTGAAGCGCGGTATCGAGACGGCCGTCGAGGCCGTCTCCGCCGCCCTGCTGGAGCAGGCGAAGGATGTCGAGACCAAGGAGCAGATCGCCTCCACGGCCTCCATCTCCGCCGCCGACACCCAGATCGGCGAGCTCATCGCCGAGGCCATGGACAAGGTCGGCAAGGAAGGCGTCATCACCGTCGAGGAGTCCCAGACCTTCGGTCTGGAGCTGGAGCTCACCGAGGGTATGCGCTTCGACAAGGGCTACATCTCGGCGTACTTCGCCACCGACATGGAGCGTATGGAGGCCGTCCTCGACGACCCGTACATCCTGATCGCGAACTCCAAGATCTCCAACGTCAAGGACCTGCTCCCGCTCCTGGAGAAGGTCATGCAGTCGGGCAAGCCGCTGCTGATCATCGCCGAGGACGTCGAGGGCGAGGCCCTGTCGACCCTGGTCGTCAACAAGATCCGCGGCACCTTCAAGTCCGTCGCCGTCAAGGCCCCGGGCTTCGGCGACCGCCGCAAGGCCATGCTCGGCGACATCGCCATCCTCACGGGCGGCGAGGTCATCTCCGAGGAGGTCGGCCTCAAGCTGGAGAACGCCACGCTGGACCTGCTGGGCAGGGCCCGCAAGGTCGTCATCACCAAGGACGAGACCACCATCGTCGACGGTGCCGGCTCGCCCGACCAGGTCCAGGGCCGCGTGAACCAGATCCGTGCCGAGATCGAGAACAGCGACTCGGACTACGACCGCGAGAAGCTGCAGGAGCGCCTGGCGAAGCTCGCCGGCGGTGTCGCGGTCATCAAGGCCGGTGCCGCCACCGAGGTGGAGCTCAAGGAGCGCAAGCACCGCATCGAGGACGCCGTGCGCAACGCCAAGGCGGCCGTCGAGGAGGGCATCGTCGCCGGTGGTGGCGTGGCCCTGCTGCAGGCCTCCCAGGTCTTCGAGAAGCTGGAGCTCGAGGGTGACGAGGCGACCGGCGCCAACGCCGTGAAGCTCGCGCTGGAGGCCCCGCTGAAGCAGATCGCCGTCAACGGTGGTCTCGAGGGCGGCGTCGTCGTGGAGAAGGTCCGCAACCTCCAGGTCGGCCACGGCCTGAACGCCGCGACCGGTGACTACGTCGACATGATCGCCGAGGGCATCATCGACCCGGCGAAGGTGACCCGTTCCGCGCTGCAGAACGCCGCCTCCATCGCCGCGCTGTTCCTCACCACCGAGGCCGTCATCGCCGACAAGCCGGAGAAGGCCGCGGCCCCGGCCGGCGGCGGCATGCCGGGCGGTGACATGGACTTCTGATCCTCCCGAGGATCGGATCCGTCCGTCGCGTGACCGAGGGCGGCACTCCCTGTTCCGACAGGGGGTGCCGCCCTCGGCGTATGCGGGGCCCCCGGCCGTCGGCCCGCGTGCTGCCGGGCACCCCTCAGAGACCGCCCATGGGCTCGATTCAGAGATTGCCCATCGGTTCGATGTCCACCCTGACCGGGGTGCCCCACACCCGGAGCACCTCGTAGTCGGTGAACTCGTGCACGATCCGGTACGCCATGGCGGGCCGGGACCCGCGCCGCTGCGCCGCGATGAACAGCTCGGCCTCGCGCCGGTCCCGGCGCGGTGTCCCGCACAGCTGCCACGCTTGGCCGTTCCACGCCTCCGGCAGCCAGCGCTGCTGCGGCTGCGGCCGGTCACCGCGCACCCCGTACCGGGACTCCGGGCGCTCGGCCGGCCGGGGCGCCGGCGCGGGGCCGTTGAACTCGGCGCGGCGGGCGGCGCGACGCCGGGTCTCGCAGAGCAGACACAGGTCCGGGGCGCTCTTGTCCACCGGTCCTGTGGGGTGCTCGGCGCAGCGCGTGCTGGGCGCGGCCGTGGTGACGCTCTCCTCGAGCAGGTCCAGGGCCCGCCGCAGGTCGTTCTTCACCTCGTGCAGCCGGGCGTCCGGCGTGTCGGCGGACAGCGCCTCGCCGTGCTCCCCGAGCACACGCAGGGCGCGGCCCAGGGCGGTGAGCTGCGCGTGATTCATGCTTCGTCTCCGGGTCGGGTCCCCCCAGTATCCGCCGGTCGCCTATGCCCCGGCACCCGCCTTCGCCAGCGCGGTGCGCAGATGGCCGTCGGACTCGGTGAGGAGGCGGGTGGCCGTGGGGCCGTCGACGTCGGCCAGGATGACCAGGATCGCGTGTTTGACCTCGCCGTCCGTGGCGGTCAGGGCGCGTTCGACGACGTCGTCCGCCGCGCCCGTCGCCTGCGCGACGATACGGCGGGAGCGGGCCCGAAGCTTCTCGTTGGAGGCGCGGACGTCGACCATCAGGTTCCCGTACGTCTTGCCCAGCCGGATCATCGTGATCGTCGACAGCATGTTCAGGACCAGCTTCTGTGCCGTGCCGGCCTTGAGGCGGGTGGATCCGGTGAGGAACTCCGGGCCGACGACGACCTCGATGCCGTGCTCGGCCGCCGCCGCGAGCGCGCTGGCCCGGTTGCAGGCCAGGCCGACGGTGAGGGCGCCGCGGGCGCGGGCGTAGGCGACGGCGCCGATCGCGTAGGGGGTGCGGCCGGAGGCGGAGATGCCGACCACCGTGTCGTCGGCGGTCAGCTGCAGTGCTGCCAGGTCGGCCTCGGCCAGCTCCGGGGAGTCCTCGGCGCCCTCCACGGAGGTGACCACGGCGTCGGGGCCGCCCGCGATCAGGCCGACGACCTGCTCGGGGGCGGTGTTGAAGGTCGGCGGGCACTCGGAGGCGTCCAGCACGCCCAGCCGCCCTGCGGTGCCCGCGCCCGCGTAGACCAGCCGGCCGCCGCGGGCCATCCGCTCGGCGACGGCGTCGATCGCGGCGGCGATCGCCGGCACCTGCTCGGCGACGGCGCCGGCCACGGTGGCGTCCTCGCCGTTCATCAGTCGCGCGATGTCGAGCGTGGGCAGCCGGTCGATGTCCGCGAGCTCCGGGCGGAACGCCTCGGTGGTCAGCGTCTCCAACTGGGAACGAAGGTCGGGGTGGTCCGGGGTGGGAGTCATGGGCGGTGTCTTTCGAGTCCGGGTTGGGCGGATCACCTGGGGGCGCGGGGCTGTGTCGATCTGCGGTTTCGCCGCGTGGGCGCGGTCGACGACGGATCACCCGTGCTTGGCAACAGCGCTCCGCCCTTACGGCCCCTTGCGGCCCGCCCGGTGCCGGTGCGCCAGGGCCTCGTAGGAAGCGGCCAGCGCCGGCGCCGCCGCGTCGTACGTCCGCTGCGCGACCCCCACGAACAGACAGTCCACCACCAGCAACTGCCCCGTCCGGGAGGACATCGCGGCGGGCCGCAGCTCGCTCTCGCGGGCCGTGGACGTGGTCAGGACGTGGTCGGCGTACTGCGTGACGGGGCTGTCCGGACGGCCGGTGACCGCCACCGTCGTCGCTCCGTGCTCGAAGGCCACCCGGAGCGGTTCTATGACGTCCCCGGTCGATCCGGAGTGCGTGATGGCGATCGCCACGTCACCCGAACGGAGCTGCACCGCGTTGGTGACCGCGAGGTGGGGGTCGCTGTGGGCGTGGGCCAGCAGGCCTATGCGCAGCAGCTTCTGGGTGAGGTCCTGGGCGACGAGACCCGACGCGCCCACGCCGTACACATCGGTGCGGCGGGCGCCGGCCAGGGCGGACACGGCGGCGGCGAGCTGCACGGTGTCCAGTCCGGCGGCGGTGTCGGCCAGGGTCTGCTGCTCGTCGTAGGCGAGCTTGGCGACGACGTCGGCCATGGGGTCGTCCACCGCGATGTCCGTGGTGATGGCGGGCGCGCGCCCGGACTGCTGCTGGGCGGCGAGCCCGGCCAGCGCCAGGCGCAGATCGCGGTAGCCGGGGTAGCCGAGCAGGCGGGCGGTGCGGACGACGGTGGCCTCGCTGGTGCCGGTGAGTTCGGCGAGGCCGGTGACCGTGAGGGCCGCGCAGCCGGCAGGGTCATCGGCGACGGCTTCGGCGACCCGCTGCATGGACCGGGTCATCGACGGTGCCAGTGTGCGCACCTTCGCCGCGAGGGCGGCGGGGGCAGGCGGGGCAGGCGGGGCGGGCGTGGTGGCGCCCGGACCACCCGCGAAAGTTTCCTTCAGCTCATTGGTCACAGTATGAAAGATATTTTCGCTGCGGCCTCCCGGTCAAGAGTGCGCACAATAGGGACATGGAACCCCAGCCCCACGGCGAGTCCTCCGCCGGCCCGGTCGACCCCCTGGAACAAGCGTTGCACGCGGCACGCGCCCTCGTGCTCGCCGATCTGGTCGCGCGCGAGGTCGCCGAGGCGGACGTGGTGTCCATGGTCGAGGACTCCGTGGCGCACCGGCGCTGGTGGGTCGAGCAGTGGCCGGAAGGCATCGGATTCCTCCCCGGCCTGGTCGCCCAGGACGTCCAGGACGCCCTGCTGGAACGGCACGGGCGCTGGCCCCTGTGCCCGGTCTGCGGCACCGGCGACCCGCATGCGCTGGAGGTGGAGCCGGAACTCGGCCCCGACCCGCACTGGGTCTGCCACAAGGCGGGCGTCAAGGTCGCCCCGGTGGGGGCATTGGGCGGAGCGGCGCCTTCGTGACGGTATACATCGACCCGCCCACCTGGCCCGGACACGGCCTGCTCTGGTCCCACCTCGTCAGCGACCTCTCCTACGCCGAACTGCACGCCTTCGCCGACCGTCTGGGCGTGCCCCGCCGCGCCTTCGAACGCGACCACTACGACATCCCCGCGCACCGGTACGCGGACGCGGTGCGCGCGGGGGCCGTCGAGGTGAGCAGCCGCCAGGTGGTGGAGTTGCTGCACGGGGCGGGACTGCGGCGGCGCAAGGGCGCGGCTCAGCCGCGCAGTTCGTAGGAGAGCAGTTCGTAGGAGATCTGCCCCATGTCCTCGGAGACCCGGGTGAAGCCGGCCCGGGTGACGACGTTCTGCGAGGGCACGTTCTCGTGGTCGACGACGGCCGCCACGGTCCGTATGCCGTCCTGCTCCAGCGCCCAGCGGGACAGCGTGCGCAGCGCCTCGGTGGCATAGCCCTGGCCGCGGGCGCCCGCCACGAGGTCGTAGCCGATCTCGACCCGGCCGTCCCCGTCCGGGACCCCGTGGAAGCCCATCGCGCCCACCGCGAGGTCGTCCTCGCGCCGGACCAGCGCGTACATGCCCCACTCCGGGTGGAACACGCCTTCCTCGTACTGCTTGACCACGTTCCCGGCGCCCTTACGGGTGCCGTCGGCCGCGGCCCCGCCGACCCATGCGAAGCCGCCGTCACCCACGAGGGACAGGTCGGCGGCGGCCGCCGGGGTGACGCCCTCCAGGGTCAGCCGCTCCGAGCGGAGCACCGGGTTGTTGCTCCAGCGCCACGCGGTGACCGGCTCCCGGCCCGGCAGTTCGCCGCGCCCGGTCGCCCACAGGAGCGTCCGCCATGGCGTGGGACCCGGCTTGACCTGCGGGAAGAGCCGCGTCAGCACGAAGGACGCCAGCTCGGCGGGCGGTTCGTAGCCGATCCCCATTCCATCGGCGATGTCGTGCGTATGCAGCAGCACCTCGGTCACGCCCATCGCGGCGAACCCCTCGCGGTTGGCGTGCCGGAAGGGGTACGGGTGGAAGGCGCGTACGGAGCGGGGGGTGGTGCGGACGGCGGCGGCGAGCAGGGCGCCGGTTGTGGTGATCACGTGGAGGGCGCCCTAGTTGTCCGCAGGGTCCAGACCCTCCTCGCTGCCCTCGAGGGTGATCTCGAAGGGCACGTACGCGTTCTGCGCCCGCCCGGCGAGCTGTCCCGCGTACGCGATGAGGTCGCTCGCGATGTGCGTCGCCGTCTCCTGGCAGGACCATTCCAGCCGCCCCGCTCTCACCGCCCTCCAGTCCCGGTCGGTGACCGCCCCCAGCGCCGCCACGCAGTCCGCGACGGCTTCCTCCACCTGATCCGCTCCCGAGGCATGCATGCGGGGCAGGCTAGGCGGGCGGTGCGGGTGCGGTCGACAGCATTTCCAGTTCTCCGCGCATGTTGTAGCGGGCGGTGGCCTCCCAGTGCTCCCGCCCGTACGGCGTACGGAACAGGCGGGGCAGGGCGAGCAGTTGCCGCAGCACATCGGCCCGGCCCGCACGGAAGGCGTCGTTCGGCACGAAGTGGTACTCCTCGCGGACGGCGGCGGTGTAGGCGGCGTACGACGACGGCGGCGCCGCGAGGATCGCGAGATCGGCATCGCACAGCACCTGCCCGTCGCGGTCGTCGTCGGCCGGATCATGCGTGACGGTAAGCCGTACCAGCCGGGCGACCTCGGCGGTCTTCTCCTCCGACACCCCGGCCTCGGGAAGCGCCCGCTCGGCGAGCCGGGCGGACCGCTCCTCGTTCTCGGACCGCTCCGGCAGATACACGGCGTCGTGGAACCAGGCGGCGAGCCGTACGACGTCGGGGTCGTCGGCGTGTTCCGCCAGCGTGTCGACGCGGTCGAGGACGGCCGTGAGGTGGGTGAGCGTGTGGTAGTGCCGCTGCGGCTCCTGCCAGCGGACAATCAGATTCTCCGCATACGGCACGGGGTCAGGCCCCTCCGAGGATCCCCGGGCCCCTTCCAGGGCGCGGACGAAACGGTCACGGAGGTCTCGAGTGTCGGCCATGCGCCCATTGTTTCCGGTCCGCGCCCCATGCGTCACAGCGGCAGCTCCGCCCGCACGGTCTTCCCCCGGGGCTTCGCCATGAGGTAAGGATCCTGCGAGCACAGGCAGAGGAGGCGCGGGCGGCGAGTGCCTGGAAGTCGCCGCCTCCCTCACCTCCGTCCACGTCCGCGACTCAAAGGACACCGGCCAGGGCACCTTCGCGGTGGCGCCGGACGCGTGGTCCGCGTTCGTCGCGCACGCACGCCTGACCGAAACCGACGTCAACATGGCGTGACGGTCGGCTTGACCCGGTGCATACGGCTGCACCAGGTCCTGGGCCGCTCCTTCGGGAGCGGCCCGAGTGCTTTCCGGGAGCGGTCGGCAGGACAGCACCGGCGTACCACGGTCGGTACGGACATCGAGGTCCGTCCACCACTAGCGTGGACGGCATGACGACTCCTGCGGATGTGCAGAACGTACGAGACCCCGAGCTGCCCGGGCGGCTGCTGACCGTCGAGCGGGACGAGCTGGTGCCCCTGCTGCGGGGGCGGGACGACGCGGACTTCGCGCTGCCGGTGACGGCGTGTCCGGGCTGGACGGTACGGGACGTGCTGGCGCACTGCTCGGCGGCGCTGTCGCGGGTGGTGGAGAGCCGGTACGAGAAGGACGTGTTCTCCCCGGCGGGCAACCAGCGGGACATCGACGAGCGGGCCGGCTGGACCAACGCGCAGATCCTCGACGAACTGGAACGCGGCATGACCGAGGCCGGGCCGGTCATCGCGAAGGCGGGCGGCGTGCTGGACGTGCTAGCGCTGGGCGAGTGGGTGCACGCGGGGGACGTGCGGGTCGCGCTGGGCGAGCCGGGCGCGTACGCGGGCGCGGGGCTGCCGTACGCGCTCACCCTGCTGGCGCAGGTGACCGGCCGGCAGGGGCATCTGCCGCTGCATGCCGACCTTGACGACGCCGACGAGCCGCTGCGGCTGGGCGACACCTCGGGGGAGCGTCCCCCGGCCCGCTTCATCGGCGACGGACCGACGTTGGTGCGGCTGTACGCGGGACGCGCGGTGGACGACGGGGCCTCGTACGAGCTGGCCGGGGCGGAGGCGGCGGAGCTGAACATCTTCGGGGACTGAGCGGAGGGGTGGGGCAGCCTCGGGTGGGCGGTCGGGCGTAGTCTGGATTGGACTAGACCTGTAGTCGCCGTCTGATGCCGAGGAATGGGGTCCCATGAGCAAGCGAGCAGTCCTGGAGGTGATCGCCCTCGACGTCGAGGACGCGGTCGCCGCCCAGGCCGGAGGTGCGGACCGCCTCGAGCTGGTCACGGACATGGCGGCGGACGGGCTGACCCCTTCGGCGGCGACCGTCGCGGGGCTCCGCGCGGCCGTGGACATCCCGGTGCGGGTGATGCTGCGGCTGGCGGACGGGTTCGCGGCAGGCGCGGTGGAACGGCTGGTCACGGCGGCGTGCGAGATGAGGGAGGCAGGGGCGGAGGAGTTCGTCCTCGGTTTCCTCGACGCGGACGGCCAGGTGGATCTGGCGGCGGTGGAGCGGGTCGCGGCCGAGCTGGAGGGCTGCCGGTGGACGTTCCACCGGGCCATCGACCGGGCCGCCGACCGGGACGCGTTGCGCAAGCAGCTCGCGGACTTCCCTGGCCTGGACACGTACCTGACCGCGGGCGCGGCGGAGGGGGTGGACGCGGGGCTGCCGGTGCTGTGCGCGGAGGCGGGGCGGCGAGGTGAGCCGGGGTACGGCCAGCAGTTGCTGGTGGGCGGCGGTCTACGGCTGGAGCATGTGCGGGGGTTGCTGGCGGCTGGGATCGACGCCTTCCACATCGGCGGGGCGGCGCGGCCGCGGGGCTGGGACGGGCCGGTGTCGGCGGATGCCGTTGCGGAGTGGCGGCGGGTGCTGGGGGGCTGAGCGGTGGGTGTTGCGCAGCCCGGCGCCGGCGGGGTGCCTCCCCCACTCTCGGCTTCGCTCGAGCGGGGGGACCCCCATCGCCCACCCGTGCCGCCCTGGGGGTACCTCCCAGGCCTTTAAGGCACTGGGGGAGGCACGACTGCCCGCAGGCTGCGTTGCGCGACTGGCCGCAGGCTCAGGCTGCGTTACGCGACTGCCCGCAGGCTGCGTTACGTCAGTTGGGGCGGGAGTGGAGTCGTGTGGGTCACGATCAGGCCTGAGACGGCTCGGGTGAGGGTGACGTACAGGCGGCGGAGGCCGGTGCGTTCGTCGGGTTCGGCGTTCACCACTGCGCTGGGTTCGTCGAGGAGTACGTAGTCGTACTCCAGGCCCTTCGCCAGGGAGGCGGGGACCAGGGTGAGGCGGGTGGACCGGGTGGTCTCCTCGCCGGGGGCGACGTACGCGATCCCGGCGGTCGTCAGCGCCTCCGCGAGGTCCGGGATGCGGGCGTCCGCCGCGATCAGGCCGACCGAGCCCTCGTTGCTCAGGAGTTCACGGCACGCGGCCACCACGTCGTCCGTCCCTTGGGACCGGCGGACCTCGAAGAAGCCCGGGTTCTCACGGATCGACGCCACCGGGGTCAGCCCCGGAGCGATGTGCGGGAGGAGCCGGGAGGCGTACGTGATGACGTCCGTGGGGACGCGGAAACCGGCCGTCAGTTCCTCGATCACCGCGTCCGGCTTCCCCAGGTGGGACAGGGCGTCCTCCCAACTGCGCGTCGCCCACGGCGTGGTGCCCTGCGCCAGGTCGCCGAGGACCGTCGCCGAGCCGGTCGTGCAGCGGCGGCCCACCGCCCGGTACTGCATGGGGGAGAGGTCCTGCGCCTCGTCCAGCACCACGTGCCCGAGCGACGGCGTCCGCTGGATCAGGTCCGCCGCCTCGTCGATCAGCACCGTGTCCGCCGCCGACCACTTCGCCGACTTCACCGACCGCGCCGGCTTCGTCCAGAGGATCGTCTTCTGCTCCTGCTCGTCGAGCAGCCCCTCCGCGTGCTCCGCGAGGAACTCCGCGTCGCCCAGCAGTCGCAGCACCAGCTTCGCCGGGTCGACGGCCGGCCACACCGCCTTCACCGCGGCCTTCACCGCCGCGTTGCGCGCCACCGCGTCCTGCACCCGGTCGTCCGGCGCCTCACCCGCCCGCTCCATCTGCACCAGCACCGCGTGCGCGATCCGCTGCGGAAGCGCGTCGCGGGCGGCCCCGTAGCGGATGTCCCGGTCCAGCAACTGCCGCACGACCTCCTCGAGTTCGTACGCCGGGACCCGCCAGCGGCGCGATCCGCGCACGACCACGACCGGCTCGGTGGGCGTCGTGACATGGGAGTAGAGGGCTCTGCGCAGGACCTGGGCCATCCGCGCGTCACCCTTGACCACCGCCGCCGTGGCGTCGTCCGTCCCGCGCACCTCCACGTGCGCTACCAGGTCGTCCACGGTGGCCTGGGCGACGGTGAGTTCGCCCAGGGCCGGGAGCACCTGCTCGATGTAGTGGAGGAAGGAGCGGTTCGGCCCGACGACCAGTGTCCCCGTGCGGGCCAGCCGCTCGCGGTGGGCGTAGAGGAGGTAGGCGACCCGGTGCAGGCCGACAGCCGTCTTCCCGGTGCCGGGTCCTCCCTGCACGCAGACGCCGCCGGACAGCCCCGACCGCACGATCTCGTCCTGCTCGGGCTGGATCGTCGCGACGATGTCCCGCATGGGGCCCACGCGCGGGCGCTCGATCTCCTGCTGGAGGAGCTTGCTGGTGGTCGCCGCCTCGGCCGGGTCGGACAGGTGCTCGTCTTCGTACGCGGTGAGGTCGCCGCCGGTGCAGCCGAAGCGGCGGCGCAGCCCGATGTCCATCGGGTCCTTCTTGGACGCCCGGTAGAACGGCTGCGACACCGGCGCACGCCAGTCGATCACCATCGGGTCGCCGTCCCCGTCGTGCACATGCCGGCGCCCGATATAGAAGCGTTCCCCGTCCGCACCCTCGGCCTGTTCCGCGCCGGGGGCGTGCAGGTAGTCGAGGCGGCCGAAGAACAGCGGGGTGTCGCTGAGGTCGGCCAGCGCCTTGATGCGCTCCTCGATCTGGCGCTGCAGGACGGCCGCGTTGACCCAGTTCGCGGTGACATTGCTGATGTCGAGGGCTTCGACGTCCTCACGCATCGCGCGCAGTGCGGAACGTGACGCGGAGAGGTGGGCGCGCTCTCGCGCGAGCGGGTCGTCCGCGGGACTGCTCGCGGGTTCGTCTACGGGCTCGTCTACCGGCGTGGACGCGGACAAGGGGGTGCCTCCGGGAACCTGCTGCTGGGGTTGCTGCGTAATACCGGCCGGTTTCCGTCCGGGCGGCGGCGCTCCGTGAGGGAGGCGGGCAAGAGCGGAGAGTCTAGGACGCGGGGCCGGTGCGCTCCAAACGGTTTATGCGTCCGCTTCCCGTACGACGGGCACGTCGGCCGGCCCCCGCACCGGTCCCGTGGTCAGCGAGGCTTGCCGAACCGGACGCGATCGGTCACTGACCCGACAGGTCCGCCCCCAGAGCGACGTTGGCGCCGTTGAGCCTGTGCCAACCTGGCGTCAGCCAGTCTGATGACAGCCGCGCTGACTGACTCTTCAGGTTTGAGCGGAGGGTGATTCTCCGGTCACTGTCCGGAGTTCAATCAGTGCTCCGGCCAAGCAGTTTGCTTGGGACGGCAATACCGGGAAACGCGGATGTCGACGCTCCTGAAAGCCACTGGAAGGAGGGAGGCCCACAGGTGAACACCGATCCGATGGCCGACGACGTCTACCAGCCGACCCAGAACGACGTGCGCGAAGAGAGCACCGCACGGTTGGACGACCTGGAGGACGCGGTCGAGGAACCGAACTATGACGAACTCCTCGACGAGGGGTACTCCCCGCCCGAGAAGCCGCTCGGCGTCACCAAGCACGGCACGACCGCGGCCGAGCAGCGGGAGCGCGAGAGCCTCGACCAGCGGTTGATCCAGGAGGAGCAGGATGTACGGGAGCCGGAGGGTGACGGGGTGGGCGACCTGCCCGGCGGTGACGGCGAGGTCATCGACCCAGAGGCGGGTGAGGCGCGCGCCGGCCGCCTGATCGCCCCGGACGAGGGCGCACATCCCGACACCGAGAAGGACGAGGTCGCCTACGACGTCGGCATCGACGGGGGAGCGGCCAGTGCCGAGGAGGCCGCTGCCCACGTCACCGACGACAACTTCTCGCCGCCCGACGACGACCCCATCCCTCCGGACGATCCCCTCCTTTACCCCCGCCCCCGGCGCAGGCAGGACTGAGGCGTCGGCCTCGCAGCCGGTCGATTCGCCGCAGCTTGTTCGTCGCGTCCAGGGGGCCGCGGATGGGCGTGCCAGACCCCGCGTCCCCGACTTGATCCGCCGGGACAGGCCCTAGGGGACGCCCCCGTCCTGCCTGAGGGGTAGGGGTCGCCCTGGAGGCGTACGTGCGGGGCCCGGGGATCGGTCCTTTCGACCGATGCCCGCGCCGGGGGCGAAGAGCAACCATGGAGGCATGAGCGTGCTCGCAGGCGCTGACCGACGCCCTGACTCTGGTCCTCACGACCCTGTTCTACGGCGGCATCCTCGCGTCCGGCGCCTGGCTCGCCTCCTGGCTGCTGCCGTGGACCCGCCGCCGGCGGGTGCCGCGGGTCTGGCTGGCGGGCCTGTCGCTGCTGCCCTTGCTGATCGTCCTGGCGGTGGTGTTCAACCTGCCCGAGGGGTGACGCGGCGCCCGCTCAGCTCTCCGCCAGGAGCTCGTCCGCGTCCATGATCCGGTAGGCGTACCCCTGCTCCGCCAGGAACCGCTGGCGGTGCGCCGCGAAGTCCTGGTCGAGCGTGTCCCGGGCGACCACCGAGTAGAAGTGGGCCTGGTGCCCGTCCGCCTTCGGCCGCAGCACCCGGCCGAGCCGCTGCGCCTCCTCCTGCCGGGAGCCGAAGGTGCCCGACACCTGGATGGCCACCGTCGCCTCCGGAAGGTCGATGGAGAAGTTCGCGACCTTGGACACCACCAGGACACTGATCTCGCCCTGCCGGAACGCCTCGAACAGCTTCTCCCGTTGCGTGTTCGACGTCTCGCCCTTGATCACCGGTGCGTCCAGATGCTCGCCCAGCTCGTCGAGCTGGTCGATGTACTGCCCGATGACGAGGATCTGCTGGCCCGCGAACCGCCGGACGATCGCCTCGGTCACCTTCTGCTTGGTCGCCGTCGTCGAGCAGAACCGGTACTTCTCCTCCTGCTCCGCGGTCGCGTACGCGAGCCGCTCGGAGTCGGTGAGATTGACCCGGACCTCCACGCAGTCGGCGGGCGCGATGTAGCCCTGCGCCTCGATCTCCTTCCACGGCGCGTCGAACCGCTTCGGGCCGATCAGCGAGAACACGTCCGACTCGCGGCCGTCCTCGCGCACGAGCGTCGCGGTCAGGCCGAGCCGCCGCCGGGCCTGGAGGTCGGCGGTGAACTTGAAGACGGGGGCGGGCAGCAGGTGCACCTCGTCGTAGAGGATCAGACCCCAGTCCCGGGAGTCGAACAGCTCCAGGTGGGGGTAGATGCCCTTCCGCTTCGTCGTCAGCACCTGGTACGTGGCGATGGTGACGGGGCGGATCTCCTTCCGCGTCCCGCTGTACTCGCCGATCTCGTCCTCGGTCAGCGAGGTCCGCCTCACCAGCTCGTGCTTCCACTGGCGGGCCGAGACCGTGTTGGTGACCAGGATCAGCGTCGTCGACTTCGCCTGCGCCATCGAACCCGCGCCGACCAGCGTCTTGCCCGCGCCGCAGGGGAGGACGACCACGCCGGAACCGCCGTGCCAGAAGTTCTGCACGGCCTGCTTCTGGTACGGGCGGAGCGCCCACCCGTCCTCGACCAGCTCGATGGGGTGCGCCTCGCCGTCCACGTACCCGGCGAGGTCCTCCGCCGGCCAGCCCAGCTTCAGCAGCGTCTGCTTGATCTGCCCGCGCTCCGAGGGATGCACGACCACCGTGTCCGGGTCGATCCGGGCGCCGACGAGCGGCGCGATCCGCTTGGAGCGCAGCACCTCCTCCAGCACGGGCCGGTCGGTGCTGGTGAGCACCAGTCCGTGCGCCGGATGCTTGACCAGGCTGAGCCGACCGTAGCGGTCCATGGTGTCGGCGATGTCGACGAGCAGCGCGTGCGGCACCGGGTAGCGGCTGTACTGCACCAGTGCGTCCACGACCTGCTCGGCGTCGTGCCCGGCCGCCCGCGCGTTCCACAGGCCGAGCGGGGTCACGCGGTAGGTGTGGATGTGCTCGGGCGCCCGCTCCAGCTCGGCGAAGGGCGCGATGACCCGGCGGCAGTCGTCGGCCTGCTCGTGGTCGACCTCCAGGAGCAGGGTCTTGTCGGACTGGACGATGAGCGGACCATTCACGCGCGGCTGCCTTTCTGCGGCTCGGCGACGGACGCGGCCGGGCACTGCTCGGCCAAACCTCCAGTTTGCCTGATCGCACGCTGTCGCGGTCCTGAGCGGGCAGCGCTACTTCGGTGCGGCGGGCGTGAGCTTGTTCACCAGCGGTCCTCCACAGCGGTCCTCCACGGTCGGGACGTGGCGGGCCGGCCCCGGGGACGAGGACCGGCCCGCCGTCAGAAAGAGAAAGAGAAACGGTCAGAACGAGAAACGGATCGAACGGGTCACGATGGTTTGCGCGCCCGTTCAGGACACCCGGTGGCTGCCCCACGGCCGGCCGCACCATGCGGAGGCGGCCGGAGCCTCGCTCGTCCGATGGACATGCCGGGCGTGGCGTGCGTGAAACCCGCCGTTCACCCGAACGGGTTAGCTTTCCTCGTCCGCCAGCTCCGCGACGCCCGTGATTCTGTGCAGCGGATACGTACGCACCTCGTCGGCGGTGTGGTCGTACGCCGTGACAAAGCCGCCCTCGACGCGCACTGGAGCGATCACACGCTGGCTCGCCGCGCCCTCGGCGTTGACGTAGCCGATCCACAGCGCCTCGCCGGTGAGGACGGCCGCCTGCATGGTGGCGAGCGTCTCGGCGGCGGTCGTACGGGGCAGCTCGCCCTGTCGGCCGGAACTGTCACCGGAGGCCGGTTTGCGCGGGGCGGTCGAGGCGAGGTCGCCGGCCCGGATGGCGCGGATCGCCGCCGTCAGCAGGGTGTCGTCCGGGACGGGCGGCCCGTCCGGAACCGGCTCCGGCGGCGTGCGCGGCGGAGTCCGGTGGGCGTGGGCCCGGGCGATCACGACATCGCCCTGGGCGGACTCGGCGGCCGGAGCGAAGCCCATCGCGCGCAGTCCCTCCAGCAGGCCGGCCGGGTCGGCCTGCGCGGCGAGCACGGTCGGTGCGAGCCGGCGCAGGCCCAGTGCGGCGGCCCGCTTGTCGGCGAGGATCTCGCTGAGCACCGCGTCGTCGTCGCAGCGGACGTACGCCGAGGCGGCGCCCACCCGGAGGTGCCCGTGCCTGCGGGCCACGTCGTCGATCAGATACGTCAGCGGCTGCGGCACCGGCGTACGGGAGTGCGCGGCCAGGAAGGCGTGCAGGTCGGCGGCGGTCTGCCCGGCGTCGAGCGCCCGCCGGACCGAGCCGGGCGTGAACCGGTAGACCGTCGCGCCACCCTTCGATTCCACGTCCGCGAGCACACCCAGCATGTCGGCGAGCGGCCGCTCCAGCGGGCCGGGCGCCACCGCCGTCAGATCGGCCTGGAGCAGGACGTGGTCCAGCGGCTCCGGCAGCAGCGGCGCGAGCAGACGGGCGGCGGCAGCGGCGGCGGTGGCCTGTTCGGCCGGGGAGAGGGGAGCGGGCGGCGGGGTGGGCCGGTGGTGCACGGGCAGCTTGTCGCCGGGCCCTTCCGGCTCCGGCTCCGCCTCCGCCCGCCGGGGCGCGGGTGCACCGATGAGCGCTCGCCCGTGCGTGGAGAGGGCTCCCCGACCGGTCACCCCCAGCATCTCTGCCTCGGTCAGCGCCCACCGCGCCAGCCGGGCCCGCGGATCGTCGGCGTCCCCGGCGGCCACCGGGCCGCGACCGCCCGCGCGCGGCGGCCGTTCCCAGGCCAGCCGGGCCAGGATCGACTCACCGGCCGGTGCGGCCCCCTCCGGGAGGGCCGCGAGCAGCGTCAGCACCCGGTGCCGTACCTCCGGTGCCGCCGAGCGGTCCAGGCCCGGACCCAGCGCCGACAGCGTGTGGTCCTTCGCGTCCCGCCCGCCGACCAGCCCCGCCGTCCGTGTCGCCGCCAGCCACGCCGTGGCCAGCCGCGCCCACCGCTCCGCCGGGGGCTGCTCACGCCACTCGTCGTAGGCGGGCGTCGCCGCGTACCGCTCGTCGGCCTCCCCGTCGGAGGCGACCAGCCCGGCCGCGTAGGCCAGTTCGACCCAGAACGCCGCCACCGGCTCGGTCACGTCGAGGGCCGCGGCCGTCCGCTTCAGATCCCGCACGCTCAGGCCGCCCGCCCGCAGTACCGCCGGGCCGCCCTCGTGCCATTCCTTCAGCAGTTCCTCGACCGTCGCCAGCGCCGTGTACGCCTGCCCGGCCGCCGTCGCGTCCACAACCTGTGGACGGTGCGTCGCGGCGGCCTCGACCGGCGGCGGCACCGGTTCCGGCGTCCGGTGCGCTCGCCCCGCCCGCAGCCGCAGCGCCACCTCGCGCGGCAGGACGACCGTCCCGGGCGCCGTCGGCAGCAGCAGCCCCCGGTCCAGCAGCCAGCGCAGCCGGGGCGCGGGATCGGCGGTGACCTGCCCGTACGGCGGGCCCCAGACCAGCCGTTCCAGCACCTCGACGGACTCGGCCGGTGCCTCGTCGAGCAGCGCGGACATCCGCGCCGGGTCGTTGAACAGGGCGGTCAGATCGGCCACGGCGGACACCGAGTCGTGCGTGGACGGCAGCCCCGCCGTCGTCACGATTTCCTGGATCCGCCCCGGCGACATCCCCGCGGTGGCCTCCCGCACCGTCGGGCCGAGCCCGGTCGGCGACGGGTGCTGCGGCGACGGCGCCAGCAGCTCGCGGGCGGTGCGGACCAGCCGCAGCCGGTCGTCACCGCCCCACACCAGGGCCTGCTCGCGCAGTGCGGCGAGCGTGCGCGGCAGCGCGGCGGAGACCGCCGGGTCACCGTCGTCGCCCGCCAGCAGTCCGAGCAGTTCGTCGTACGTCGCCGGGTCGGAGGCCACGGCCAGCGCCTGGGCGGTCTGCAGCGAGAACCGGTCCAGCCGCTCCAGCGCCCGCACCACCGAGGCCCGGGTGCCGGCGCGGGTGGCGAGCTGGGTGAGATCGGTGGGCACGGGCGTGATGAGGTCCGGCCGGCTGCGCAGCAGCGCGGCCAGGGAGACGTCGTCCCGCCCCCGAAGGGCCTCGGCGAGGGATCGGGGGGCCGCCGCGGGATTCTCCTCGGTGCTCATCCGCCCCACGTTAGCGGGTGGGTACGTCCGTGGCGTGGCGGGAGTTGGGTCGGCCGGGGCGACTCGCGGTACGGTCGGGCGACGGTGTCCCAACGCATCCGCCCCGGAGGGGACTTCGTGGGTATCGAGAGTGACCAGGTCGTCTACGAATATCTGAGCCGCGTCGGCGATGTCGCGCAGCAGCGGCAGCTGCCGTCGGCGGCGCGCATGCGGCTGGTCGCCGGACTGCGTGACGAGATCGATCGGCGGCGGGCGAAGGCTGTGGTCGATTCACCCGCTGCGGTGCGCCGGATCATCTCTCGGATCGGTACGCCGACTGAGGTGGTGTCGGCGGCGGAGGGTACGGCGGCGGGCTCGTCGGGGGACGGGGCGGAGGGTTCTGCGGCGCCTGCCGCTGTGCCGGTGCAGCGGGAGGGTGAGGGGCGGGCCAAGGGTGTGCTGCGGCGGGTCGTTCCCCGGCCGCGGCCGGCCTCGCCGGAGGGTCCCGCCCCTGCCGACGTGCCGTCGCCGCCGCATCGGGCCGGTACCGACGAACTCGGGGACAGTGCCGGGCAGCCTGACTGGTGGCGGGTGGACAACAGTGTCTTCGGTGTCGGGGACGATGTGCCGGGCTTCGTGGGTGGGGTGGAGATTCCGGAGCTGCTTCGGGCTCCGGCTTCGGCTTCGGCGCCGGTGACGAAGGGGGAGCCGTCCGATTCGGAGGCGGTCGTCGCCGGGGAGGCGGAGGAGGGCGTCGCGCCGCGTCGGCGCATGCTGCGGTTGCCGTCCCGGCGCTGGAGCAATCCTTTGCTGCTGCTGGCCGCCGGGTCGCTGGTCGCGGGGGCCGTGCTCGGCAACTGGTTCGCCCTGATCCTCGGGTGGCTCATCGCGTGGGCCTCGCGCCGACTGACTCCTGCGGAGTCGAAGTGGGCGGTCGTCGTCATACCCGGGCTCGCGCTTACGGGCGGGGTGGTGTGGCTGTGGGGGAGGGCGGCGGAGCGGTGGGGTGCGGCGATTCACGAGGGTGAGATGAACGCGGCGATGTCGGAGACGTGGCCGTGGGTCGTTCGGGGGGCGGCGGTTTCGTCGGCGCTGTTTCTTGTGTGGCGGTCGCAGCGGGGGCGCTGACGCGCGCTTGCAGGGGGGCCGGTGTTTCGGCTCGGGTGCCTGCGGCGGGGGTCTCGGCGTTGGGCCGGTGCCGCTGCGGCGCCGCTGACGGGCGTTTGCAGGGGGGCCGGTGCTTCGGCTCGGGTACCGGCGTTGGGGCTGACGGCGCTGGGCCGGTGCCGCTGCGCCCACCCGTGCCGCCCCAGCGGCACGACTGCCCGCAGCTGCGTCGGCGGCACGACTGCCCGCAGTTACGGCGGCGGCGCGGCTGGGCGCGGCTGCCTGGGCGGCACAATGGGGGGCATGGCCTTGATCCCGTTCTCGTTTGCTGTTGGGTTTGATCTTGATATGACGCTTATTGACTCGCGGCCCGGGATTCGGGAGTGCTATCGGGCGTTGGCGGACCGGACGGGGACGTACATTGACGCCGATCTCGCGGTGAGTCGGCTCGGGCCGCCGTTGGGGGAGGAGCTGGCCAACTGGTTTCCGGCCGAGCGGGTGGAGGAGGTGGTGGAGCTGTACCGGGAGATGTACCCCGAGTACGCCATCACCCCGACGCCCGCCATGCCCGGCGCCCGTGAGGCGATATCGGCCGTACGGGAAGCGGGCGGGCGGGCGATCGTCGTCACGGCGAAGTACGAGCCCAGCGCCAAGCTGCACCTGGCCCACCTCGGTATCGAACCGGACGCCGTGATCGGCGGCCTGTGGGCCGAGCAGAAGGCGCTGGCGCTGCGGGAGCACGAGGCCGCCGTCTATGTCGGCGACCACGTGGGCGACGTGCGCGGCGCGCGGGCCGCCGGTGCGCTGTCCGTCGCGGTGACCGGCGGGCCCTGCGACGCCGCGGAGCTGCGCGAGGCCGGCGCGGACGTCATCCTCGCCGATCTGACCGAATTCCCGCGATGGTTTTCGGACTACCGCTCGGACGGCAGCGCGGCGCGCGCCTGACGCCGTCCCGCCGCGGCCGAACGGAGTACCCCCGCGCCGGCCATCAGGAATCCGACGCCCATGAGCATGCTCAATCCGAACATGTACGTCGGAAAGGGCGAGGTTCCCAGGAACAGCGGGGCCACAGTGACCAGAGTGGCCACGGCACCGACGAAGAAGACGATGGCACCGGCACGGACCAGGCCGTCGCCGGGCGCGGTGGAATTCACTTGGGTTTTGTCACGCACCGGACCAGGGTAGTTCCCAGCGCGAGAGGAACAACCGGGTGACGTCTTGTCACCGGCCTGAAGACCATTAGCCTTGGTACTGGCGGGTCATCGGGCCCGCCCGAGTGCTATGTAGAGCCATTTTCAGAAGCAGTTTTCCCGACGAGTACGAGGACGAGAGACGTGCCCACCGGCAAGGTCAAGCGAGCCCACTAGGCACAGAGGCCCGCTACAGTCTTCCCCATGGAACCCAACCTTCGGTATCTCGCCTGCCTCCGCCTCTCTGCCGACTCGGACGGCTCTACGTCCATCGAGTGGCAGCGCCGAGTGACCAGCCACTATCTGACGGCCCCTCACATCTCCGGCCACCTGGTGGGGGAGGCAGAGGACACGGACGTCTCAGGCTCCCTGTCCCCCTTCAAGCGGCCGAAGCTGGGGAAGTGGCTCAATGACAGGGCGGACCAATTTGATGTCTTGATTGCAGCCAAGATGGACAGGCTTACCCGCCGGTCAATGCACTTCAACGAACTCTTGGAGTGGGCGCAGCAAAACGGCAAGTTCATCGTGTGCGTAGAAGAGGGGTTCGACCTCTCGACTCCCCAAGGCAAGATGATGGCTCGCATGACGGCCGTCTTTGCCGAAGCTGAGTGGGACACAATCCAGGCACGCATCCTGAACGGCGTACAGAGCCGCCTGGAGAACCGTTCTTGGCTCGTCGGCGCTCCGCCTACCGGCTACCGCATCAAGGCCGTAGAGGGAGGGAAGCGGAAGATCCTGGAGATTGACCAGGACTTCCACCCCTACGTAGAAGAGATCTTCCGGCGCATTGGTGAGGGACAGTCCACGCACCGGATTGCCCGAGACTTCAACGGCCGTGGCGTACTCACGTGGGGGGATCACCTGCGAAAGCTGAAGGGGGAAGGAATCAAGGGGACGCAATGGCAGTCCACCATTATCAACAAGTTCATCCGCTCCTCTTGGGTTCCCGGTATCTACACCTACAGGGGGGAAGCCGTCCTAGACGATAACGGAGACCCCGTAATCCTCCCTGAGACGCCCCTAGCCACGATGGATGAGTGGACGGACCTAGTAGACAAGATCAAGCCCGCAGAGAAGCCAGAGGGAGCCTCTACGGGTACCCGGAACAGTGCTAAGAGTCTCCTGTCCGGTGTCGGCCACTGTGGGGAGTGCGGAGCGGCATTCACTTCCCTCATGGGCACGGGCTACACCAGGAAAGACGGCACCAAGACACCAGGACACAGGTACTACCGGTGCTCCAACAAGTTCAAGGGTGGCGCTTGTCAGAGCGGCCCCTATATCCGGGCAGACGTTCTTGATTCCTGGGTTGACCGGGTGATCCGGGAAAGTATTGGTCAGTGGGACATGTACGAGAGGGCAGGAGTGGGCCCTTCGCAGGCAAGGGAACTCCAGGCGGCTAGGGCACGCCTGGAAAACCTGGAAGCTAAGTACATCGCAGGAGATTACGACGGAGAGGGACAGGAAGAGTCCTATCAGCGTATGCATAAGTCGCTCTCCGGAAAGGTCGCTCTTCTCGCAAAGCAGGAAGCGGAGAGGGCTAACCCGACTCTCAAGGCAACGGGTAAGAAGTACGGCGAAGTCTGGGAAGCAAAAGACCAGGAAGACCGTAGGAACTTTCTTCGGGCCTATGGCGTAAAGGTCTTTGTCTGGGGCGAGGGCGCCGACAAGAAGGATCGGGGGTACGTCATGAACCTAGGAGATATCAAGACCATGGCCGAAGAACTCTTCCCCAATCGTGGTTGGGCCAGTCTGAATCCGGTGCACACTCACAACGCACCGGAAGGCTACTGGCGCAAGATCGAGGTGGCGGCAGATCTTCTGAAGCAAGGGCCTGTCGTTGAAGTGAACCTGCGGTCGTCTGAGAGCTTCTGAGAACGCAAGAGAGCCCCTGGATACCTTCCCGAGTCTGGGAGGGCGTCACAGGGGCTCTCTGCTGTCTGTGGTCGGCTAGCTAGTGCTCTGACCGGATAGGTTCGCCGGAAGCTCGCGGTGTTCGGCGTGGACGGGCCTCGCCAACCTCCGTAGGCTGGTGATCGCCTACGAAGGGGGCCGGGTGAACGGCAATCCGCTTTACCACTGGATAGTGCTGGCGGTGTCCACGGCGCTCCTGCTGCCGGTGCCGGTGGCGATACTGGCGGGGTGGACACCGCCGTGGTTGCGCAAGCGACAGGCCGGGTTGCGGCTTCGCGCCTACGGCATTCTGTGCATCTACGCCCTCATGCTCGTTAACGGCATCCCCCGGATCGCCGATGCCTCATTCGAGACGGTCATGGTCTGCATGACCGTCGGTTTCGGCTTCATCGCCGCCGCTGCGGTCCTGTTCCTGCTCTCGGCACGCAAGGATTCAGGCGCCCGGACATCTGCCCCAGTCGAACCTCTTGAAGGCTGAGAGGCAGCTTGCTCGCCTGCCGCGTGACGGGGTTGGTCAGGCTGCTGGTGCGAGGGGACGTCCGCCCCAGCGGATGCCTTTCTCGCCGCGGATGCGGGCGCGTTCCTTGCGTTGTGCGGCGAGGACGTCGGGGTGGCGGGCGTTGGCGTTGCGCCAGCGCAGGTAGTGATGCAGGGCCTGGGTCTGTGCCGGGTGGCTGCGGTGGTGGGAGTTGGCCAGGGTGAACTGCCGCAGCGGGCCGAAGTGGGCCTTGATCGGGTTGGCCCAGGAGGCGTAGGTCGGGGTGAAGCACAGCTCGACCTTGTTCTTCTTCGCCCAGCGGCGGATGTCCGCTCCGGTGTGGGCGGAGAGGTTGTCCAGGATGATGTAGATCGGGGCGCCGTCGGGTCGGGCGGCGCGGATCGACTTCAGCGCGGCCAGCGTGTTGGCGGTGCCTTTGCGGCGGTGGTTGACGCCCCACAGCCGGTCGTCGCCGACGGAGTAGCAGCCGTGGAAGTAGGTCACACCGTGCGTGCGGCGGTAGGTCGCCGGGAGGCGGTCGGGCTTGCCCTGCTTGGCCCAGCAGGAGCCGGCGGTGGGCCGGATGCCCAGGGGGTCGAACTCTTCGAAGGCGAAGACCCGGTCCGGGAAATGCTCCAGCACGTGCTCGATGCGGTCGAGCTTGGCGTCACGCTCGGGGTCGGGCGACTCCTTCCAGGTCTTGGTGCGCTGGAAGGTGATCCCGCGGCGCCGGAGAAGGCACCGTAACGCTTCCCGGCCGATGCGGATGACGCGTCCGTGCACGCGGCGCAGGTAGGCGGCGAGTTTGCGGATCGACCAGCGGGTGAAGGGCTGACCGAGCCTGGCCGGGCGGGTCGTGGCCGTCTGGATGACGAAGTCCTCGTCCTCAGGGGTGAGCAGGCGGGGACGGCCTCCCGCCCACTGAGACATCTCACGATGCCAAGTCGTCAAGCTGCTGCGGCCAGTTCGGAGGGGAAGGCGATGTGTTCGTCGAACAGTTCGCCTGCCTGAAGGCAGTGGTAGAACTGGCCGATCATGCGGTTGAACAGGTGTCGCTGGGCGGCCGCGTGCCAGTCTCCTTGCTCGCGTCGGCGCCGGTAGTGGGCGTCCGCGCCGGGAGAGGACCGCAGAGCGGAGAAGGCCCACAGGTAGCCGGCATGGTTAAGCCGGTCGTTCTTGACCATGCGACGCCCGACGTGGTGTTTCTTGCCGGACGCGCGGGTGACGGGGGCGGAGCCTGCGTAGGCCTTCAGGCCACGTGCGTCGACGAACCGCTGGCGGTCATCGCCGATCTCGGCCAGCACCCGGGCGCCGAGCTGCATACCGAGGCCGGGGAAGCTCAAGATGACTTTGGCGTCCGGGTGTTGGAGAAAGGACTCCTCGACCGCCTCGGCGAGCTCGTCAGCAGCGAGGCAGGCGGCTTCCAACTGCCGTAGGAGGGCGGAGACCTGCTTGCCGAGCGCGTCTTCGACCAGCTGCGGCTGGCTCGCGTAGTCGCCGCGGAAGACCTCGCGGAGCCGGTCGGCCTCGGCTTCGATGCCGCGGCTGCGGCCGGCTCGTTTGAGGGCGGATCGGAGCTGGGCGCGGGTGAGCCGGGCGGCCTGGCTGGGGGTAGGGGCAAGCTTGAGCAGTTCGAGGGCTTCGGGACGGCACAGGCCGTTGGTCCATCTGGCGAAGGCGTCCAGGGCGGCGGGGTAGTACTCGCGTAGCAGCGAGCGGAGCTGGTTGGCGATCTGCTGCCGGTTCCAGGTGGCGTCCTGCTGGGCGCGGGCGAGGACGGCAATGGCGCGTGCGAGGTCGGTGTCTGCCGGCAGCGGCCGGTGCATGGGCATATCGGTGCGCAGGATGTTGGCCAGCACCAGAGCGTCGCCAGGGTCGGACTTCTTGCGGGAGACGCCGTGCCGGTCGCGGTAGCGGGCAGCGGCCATCGGATTGATCGCGAAGACCTTCCGATTACCCTGGCGCAGGGCCGCGACCAGGAGGCCACGGCTGGTTTCGATGGCGATCGGGATCGGGTCGTCTTCCGTGTCGCCGTACTCGGCGAGCAGGTCCAGCAGCAGCCGGTAGCCAGCCGCGTCGTCGGTGATGCGGCGCTTGGCCAGCAGCTGTCCAGTGTCGTCGATCAGGGCGACGTCGTGATGCTTCTCAGCCCAGTCGATCCCGTAGTAGATCAAGTTGCTCCTCCCCTTCGGCGCTGGCATCTGCGCTGGTCACGAGCGCATGCGGGCCACGCGGCTCCCTAATTCCAGGACTCTTCGGTCCGACATCTCACAAGCCGTTCGCGGCACCAGCGCGTCCCACGGGTCTCGGTCTTGTCCAGAGCTCGAGGCTCGGGATTGGTAAGAGGTCACCGTGAAACGGGCTCGCACCACCAACTCCAACGAGTGAATACGCCGCGGGTGGTGGCGGCCGTGAAGACGACGAACGTCACCGCTCTACCTGGAGGCCTCGCAGGCCGGGGCTTGTATAGGTTGTCCGCCCGGCGTCCACGCGCCCGCCATCACCTCGAGCACTGGGGCCGTGCGCCGCTCTCAGTGAAGGCCTCATCAGCCTGGGTCCAGGAAGGCGTCACAGTCCCGTACTCGAACAGTCCGGCAGTGCTCCAAGAAGCCGCGCCGGTGCCGCTACCAACGAATTAGGGTCCAGGCAGGCCAGGCCGATCTCGTTGAACCGGTGGATCACGTCGCGGACAGTGTCCTCGTCGGCCTGGACCAGCTTCGCGATCACCGGGACCCGGTTCCCGCCGGCCGAGGCCAGCAGCATCATCGCCCGTCGGTAGCGCACCGAACTGGTGCTTCCACGGCGAACGATCTGCTGCAGCTTCTGTCCTTCCTGGTCAGTCAGTCGGCGTACACGGACAGGCTCCGCCACTCGCACCTCCAGCGATCGAAACGAACGTGACCGCCCATCCAACCGCCCCAGCCACCAACCCGGCGAACCTTCCCGGTCACAGCACTAGTGATCTATGGACGACGGCTAGTCAGATTCACCAGTGAGCCCCTGTGGCGGTATCGACACTCTCCGCTGTTTCCGCCCGTGCCTACGTGGGGAGAGGGCCGGTAGGCTGGTTCGACGGCTGTAGGCAGCAGTACCAGGGCGTACCTGGGGCGACCGAGGGAGCGTGTGCTTTGCCGACTGGCAAGGTCAAGTGGTTCAACAGTGAGAAGGGCTTCGGCTTTCTCTCCCGTGACGACGGCGGCGACGTCTTCGTGCATTCCTCGGTCCTCCCCGCCGGAGTCGAGACCCTCAAGCCGGGCCAGCGCGTGGAGTTCGGCGTGGTCGCCGGGCAGCGCGGCGACCAGGCGCTGTCCCTGACCCTCCTCGACCCGACCCCGTCGGTCGCGGCGGCCCAGCGCAAGAAGCCCGACGAGCTGGCGTCCATCGTGCAGGACCTGACGACCCTCCTGGAGAGCATCACGCCGTCCCTGGAGCGGGGCCGCTACCCCGACCGCGCGGCCGGCAAGAAGATCGCCGGGCTGCTCCGCGCGGTCGCCGACCAGCTCGACGTATAGAACCAGAGCGGCTGGAACCAGAGCGGCCCGCTGCCGTTCAGGGGAACCGCAGCGCGTCCGGGCCGAGGGGCGGCACCAGTCCCTCGGCCGCCGCACGGGTGAGCAGCCCCCGCACGGCCGCGTAGCCGTCCTCGCCGAGACCGGCCGTGAACTCGTTGACGTACAGCCCGATGTGCTGATCGGCGACGGCCGGGTCCATCTCCTGGGCGTGCTCCATGACGTACGGACGCGACGCCTCGGGGTCGTCCCATGCGGCTCGTACGGATGTACGGATCGAGTCGGCGAGCCGCGTCAGCGTCTCCGCGCCCAGCGACCGCTTGGCGATGATCGCGCCCAGCGGGATCGGCAGCCCGGTGGTGGCCTCCCAGTGCTCGCCCATGTCGGCGAGCTTGTGCAGCCCGTACTCCTGGTACGTGAAGCGCGCCTCGTGGATCACCAGTCCCGCGTCGATCTTCCCGTCCCGTACGGCGGGCATGATCTCGTGGAACGGCATCACCACGATCTCCCCGACCCCGCCGGGCACCAGGTCCGCCGCCCACAGCCGGAACAGCAGATACGCCGTCGACCGCTCGCTGGGCACGGCGACCCTGCGGCCCGTGAGGTCCACCCCGGCCTCCCTGGTCAGCACCAGGGGCCCGCAGCCCCGCCCCAGGGCGCCTCCGCAGGGCAGCAGTGCGTAGTCGTCGAGGACGTACGGCAGCACCGCGTACGACACCTTCAGCACATCCAGCTCGCCGCGCTCGGCCATCCCGTTGGTGACGTCGATGTCGGCGAAGGTCACGTCGAGGGCGGGCGCGCCGGGGACGCGGCCGTGGGCGAGGGCGTCGAAGACGAAGGTGTCGTTCGGGCAGGGGGAGTAGGCGATCCGCAGCGGCTCCCGCTCGCCGGTGTGCTCACTGGTGGTCATGGTGGTCATGCTGGTCACGGTCGGTCTCGATCCAACTCTTCAGGACGGGCGCGAGCTGCCCGAAACCCTCGGTGAGGGCGCTCAGGGCGTCGCCGATGCGCCAGGCGGCGCGGTCGCGCGGGCCGACGGGGTTCGACACCGCCCGTACCTCCAGCACGGGCCGCCCCTGGGCGACGGCCGCCTCGGCCACGCCGAAGCCCTCCATGCCCTCGGCGAGGGCGTTCGGGTACCGGGCGCGCAGTGCGGCGGCGCGGCGGGCGGTGCCGGTGGCGGTGGAGACGGTGAGGACGGTGCCGGGGCGGGCCCCCGTCACCCGGACGGCCTCCCGCACGAGCGACCTCGGACAGCGGTGCGCGACGTGCCCGAAGCCCAGTTCGGTGACGGGGAGGAAGCCGTCCGCCGTCTCGGCGCCGAGATCGGCCACGACGATCGTGTGGGAGACGACGAGCGAGCCGAGCGGCGCCTCGGGAGGGAACCCCCCGCCGATACCGGCGCATACGACGAGACCGTAGGAGGTGCCGTCGAGTGCGGCGGCGGTGAGCGCGGCGGCGGTGGAGGCGGCGGCAGCGGCGGGGCCGACACCGGTGGCCAGCAGATCGAATCCACCGTCCATGCGGACCAGGCTCACCCCCGGAAGGTGCACCTGCTCCGTCTCCCCGGGGAACGCCTCGGCCACCGCGTCCCGCTCGACGGGGACCGCGGTGGCCACGAGAACGCGTGCCGAGGACGTGATCAGTCCTCCTGCTTCTTCAGCCGGAACGACCACAGGCCCGTGGTCTCCGTCTCGCCCTCCTTGATCGACACCAGGGTCGAGTCGCCCTGGGCGCCGTACTGGGCGTTGAAGAACACGCTGCCCGGGATGGCCTGGTAGGTCTTCTTGCTGGACTCGACCAGCGGCTGACCGTTCATCAGGATGGTCCAGCCGTTGTCGGCGATCTCCGGGTCGACGCCGAAACGCACGGTCTGGGTGGGGTCGACGGTGATCTCGTCGACGCCCTTGTCCCTCAGGCACTTGTTGATGGCCTGGGTGTTCAGGGCCTCGCCCTCCCCGCCGCAGGTGGCCTCGGAGCTCACCGAATCACTGCCCACCGTGATGGTGGCCAGCGGCGTCGGCTTGTCACAGGCGGCCAGGACGAGCAGTCCGGCCGATACGGCGCCGGCGGCGGCGACGGCACGGCGGCGTCGCACAGCGCGGTGTCTCAGAGCGGCTGCGCCGCGGGGCAACGTGGTCATGGCCGAAGGCTATCGGGCAGGTGTGCCACGCTCCCCACGTGGGGTACGGCGTGGCCGGAGCGTTACGCCACTCGCGCCCGCCCTCCGTGCCCCTGCCGGGCCGAGCGGAGCAGCCCGCGCACGGTGGTCAGCCAGCCCGTCGCGACGATCGCCGCGCCCGCGGCCAGCCCCAGCGACGCGATCAGCGGCATCGCGATGCCGATGGCGCCGCCCAGCACCCACGACATCTGCAGCAGCGTCTCCGACCGGGCGAACGCCGAGGTCCGCACCAGCTCGGGCACGTCCCGCTGGATGAGCGCGTCCAGCGACAGCTTGGCCAGCGCCTGCGCGAACCCGGCGATGGCGGCGAGACACGCCACCAGCACCGCGCCGAAGAACACCGCGGCCACGACCGCCGCGCTCATCACACACGCCACCACCGTCACGATGATGATCTCCGGTGCGCGGGACCGCAGCCCCGCCCCCACCGCCGTACCGAGCGCGTTGCCCGTGCCGGCCGCCACCCCCACGATGCCCAGCGACACCGCGGCGCTCTGACCGGACATCGGATGCTCGCGCAGCAGGAACGCCAGGAAGAAGATCAGGAATCCGGTGAGGCAGCGGATGGAGGCGTTGGCGGCCAGCGCGTGGGTGACGGCCGGGCCGACCGTGCGCAGCCCGGGACGCTTCTCCGCCTTGCGGTGCGGGCCGTGCAGGTGCTGCTCGTCGGCGGCGAGCAGCGCCACGGCCTCCCCCTTGGCGGAGTCGACCTTCGGCGGCAGCCGGAACGACAGCAGCATCCCCGTCACGAACAGCGCGAACGCCCCGTACAGCGGCCAGCGCGGCCCGATCTGGTGCAGGCCCGCCCCGATCGGCGCGGCGATCCCGGTCGCGAGCAGCCCGCCGAGGGTGACCCGCGAGTTCGCCTTCACCAGGGAGAAGCCGGGCGGCAGCAGCCGCGGCACGACCGCGCTTCTGACCACGCCGTACGCCTTCGAGGCGACCAGTACGCCCAGCGCGGCCGGGTACAGCTCGAGCCCGCCGGTGACGACCGCGCCGGACAGGACGAGCGCGAGCAGCGCCCGGGCGAGCATCGCGCCGGCCATCGCGGCACGGCGGCCGTGCGGCAGCCGGTCCAGGAGGGGGCCGACGACCGGGGCGAGGAGGGTGAACGGTGCCATGGTGATGGCGAGGTAGAGGGCGACACGCCCGCGCGCCTCGTCCGTCGGCACGGAGAAGAAGACGGTGGACGCGAGCGCCACGGTGATCATGACGTCGCCGGCGCCGTTCACGCCGTGCAGCTCGATCAGCTTGCCGAGCCCGGACTCCCCGGCGCCGTGCGCATGGGTCGCCCGGCGGATCCCGCGGGCGGTCTTGGTCACCGGGAAGCGCAGGGCGCGTCCGCACGCGCGAAGACGGCCGCCCGCCCGGCCCGTGCCGAGGCGTCGGCCGCTCTCCTTGACCCCTTCCGACCCACCGGCCCCGGTGGCGCCGTGGGGTGTCCTCGCGGTTGCCACGACGTCATAGTGCCCCGAGAAGGCGGTGCATAGTGCCGTATCCGCCAGGGACGGCACCCGGGGTGCGGCTGTACGGCGCAACCCCGCGCGGCCGGCCGGGCTGGTGGAGTCCGTCGCGGTGGCGTCGCGGTGGCGTCGGGGAACCCGCCGCCGAAGTGGACTGCCGTCTCCCGGAAACCGGCGCGCGGAACCGGGAACGACCGTCGGTGTAGGCCCAGGGCACGCGAGCAGGTAGCGTGCGTATCTCAGCCATCCCGCAGAATGGATGGAGGCGCGCCCGAGCACGTTGTGGCGCGGACGTCGACGCGGTCCCGCTGTCCGCTCCGTCCGCCCCCCGCGCTGGGAGTGGCGCACTCGTGAGACGGCGTAGGAGAGAAGCGATACCTGTGAGCGCAGCGACAACGCGAAGCCGCACCCCCGACCGTCTGTGCGCCGAGGCGGTCGACCTCGCCCGCGCCGCAGCCGAGGAGGCCGCCGCGCCCGGGGTCGTGGGCGAGCACGAGGGGCTGGTCTCCGAGGGCGACCGCGTCGTCACGCACTTCTTCGGCTGCAAGGAGCCCGGCTACCGCGGCTGGCGCTGGGCCGTCACCGTCGCCCGCGCCTCCCGCGCCAAGATCGTCACGGTCGACGAGACGGTGCTGCTGCCCGGCGCCGACGCGGTCCTCGCGCCGGAGTGGGTGCCGTGGAGCGAGCGGCTGCGCCCCGGCGACCTGGGCCCCGGCGACCTGCTGCCCACCGCCGCCGACGACCCGCGCCTGGAGCCCGGCTACACCGGCGCGGACGAGCCGCCGCCGAACTCCGTGCTGACCGAGGACCTCGCCGCCCTGGCGGAGGCCGAGGACGCCGAGGTCACCGGCGGCAGCCCGGCCGAGCAGCCCGTCGCCCCGTCCCGCGGCTCGATCGCCGCGGTCGCCGAGGAACTGGGCCTGCGCCGCGCCCGCGTCCTCTCCCGCTACGGGCTGCAGTCCGCCGCCGCCCGCTGGGAGCAGGCGTTCGGCCCGAACACCCCGACGGCACGGGCCGCCCCCGCGTCCTGCGAGTCCTGCGGGTTCCTCGTCCCGATCGGCGGCTCGCTGGGCCAGGCGTTCGGCGTGTGCGCCAACGAGTTCTCCCCGGCCGACGGCCACGTCGTCTCCCTCGCCTACGGCTGCGGCGGCCACTCGGAGGCCGCGGTCATGCCGAAGCCCCCGCAGCCGGCCCCGCCGGTCATCGACGAAACCCGCGTCGACCCCTTCCCCCTCCGCCCCTCCCCCGACTCCGGCTCGGTCCCGGCCACGGAGGACACGTCGTCGGCGGAACTGGGGCACGCGTGAGGGTCTGTTACGCGTAGTGCGGTGGCTTCAGCAGCCCAGGTACGTGATCTGGACGTACACCCGCTCTCTGCGGACGACGATCTGGTACGTGAACATGCCGCCGGGAACGATGATGTCGTCGCCCTTCGGATCCCCTCCGTCATACGGGGGCCGTGCAGGTACTGCGCCTCGGCGGCCCTCACCAGTTCGTCGGCCTTGCGCTCGATCTCGGCGAGGAAGGCGGGGGAGCAGTGCGGGCGGCTTCCTCCGCGCCGAAGGCGTACTCCCAGGTCCAGCTCAAGCGTGTACTGCCTTCATCGCCTCGTCGAGGACGGCGCTCAGTTCCCGCAGCGCCTCCCGGGCGGTTGCGGCATCCTCGTGTTCCAGGCTGCTCCTGGCGCGGGTATGACGGGCGGCGAGGTCGGGACGGCGGGCGATCTCGATGTCCCGCGCCCAGGCCAGGACCCAGCTCCTTACCGGGCTGAGGGACTGCCACTCCACGGCCTTGGCGAAGGCCTCGTCCTTCGTCCGCTGCATCTCGGGAAGGCGCTTCGGGTCAACGACGGCGAGGGCGGCTCGCAGGGCGTCCGGGGTCTGTTCGGGACGGGGAACCAGCTCGTGTCCGTGATCGGCCTGCGTGCTCATGGAGTCCTCCCGGGAGTGCACGGGCCAGGGTAGTCGTCCGGGGCGGCTGAGGTGCTCTTGCGCGAACATTCCGGTGTCTTTCTCCTGCTCAACGGGTGCGTGGTGCGGTCGTCCGGCAGTCGCGGCAGTGGGTTTCGGTCTCGGGGGCGCGGAAGGCGCGGTCGCAGCCGTCGCAGTTGCGGAGTTCGTGACGGATGGGCGGTGGGGTGGCCGGGACGCGGTACGGAGGCGGGGGTGGCAGTTGGGCGGCGAGGCGGTGGGCGAGAAGGGCGGCCGGGCGACGCAGGGGGTCGTCCGGCAGGTCGGTGGTGAGCGCCTGGCGTACGGCGGTGGGGGTGACCTCGCGTTCCAGCCAGGCGATGACTCCGGGGGCCAGGTGTTCGGTGTCGGCGGCGGAGAGCAGCAGGCGGGGGTCGCGGCGCCGCAGGCCGGTGAGGAGGTCGGTGGCCTGCTGATGGAGTGCGGCGGCTGCGGCGCGGGTGGGCTGGGGGACGGCGGGGAGGGCCTTGCGGGGGCGCGGTCGGAGCTGGGGTGTGCGCTCTCTCGTCTGCCGGGGCTGCGGGGTGGGGGGATGCTCGCGCCGATGGCCCGGCTGGTTGCAGGAGATGGTGCGGGTGACGATGCGGCCGGTGGGGGTACGGACGCGTTCGCGGCGGAGGTAGCCGTGGGCTTCCAGCTCGCGCAGTGCGGCTGCGATGCGGGTGGTGCCTTCCTTGAAGCGGGCGGCGAGGCTCTTGATGTCCGCGGGGGTGCCGGTGGGGAGCGACTGGATGTGGCAGCCGAGGCCGATCGCCAGGAGCGAGAGCTCCTTGTGCTGGGTGAGGTGGTTGCCGATCACCACGAAGCGGGTGGTGTGGCGGGTGTTCTCGTGGATGACGCCGCCGGTGTGGTGACGCGATCGGGTCGGATTGGCGTCGGCGGCTGACTGCGCGCGAGAGGGCGCGCTAGGGTTTTGCGTATCCATCGGGAAGGGTCTCGACTTCCTTGGTGGTCAGGCCCTCGCACTGGGACGGCAATCCCGGCGGGGGCCGAAGTCTTTTTCGGTTGTGTGCGCTGAGCGTAGAGCTGCCTGGGGTCCGAAAATCCAGCTGAGCCGGTGATGTTCACCCGCCCGAGTGATCGCGTGCCTCGGGCGGGAGGGGTGGGGCTTGGTGGGGTTCTTTCCCCTCAAGTCCTTGCTTGGAAAGGCGCCGACGACACCGGAGCTTCAGATCCCGGGTTCCGGTGCCGTAAGCCGTAGTTCGGCCCACACCGTCTTGCCCGGGAAGCGGCCCCAACGCCTCCTGGAGGTGGGCCGATTGCGCAACGTCTCCCAGTGGGCGTGGTTCAAGAGCAGCTACAGCGACGGCACTGACGGCGAGTCCTGCGTTGAGCTTGCAGTCAGCCCCGGCACCGTCCAAGTTCGCGACTCGATGCTGGGAGAGGCATGATGCGCAAGGAATTCGCCCGCTACGCCTCCGAGTTGGCGTGGTTCAAGAGCAGCTACAGCAGTGGCACCAACGGTGAGTCCTGCTCGAACTCGCCTTCAGCCCCGGCACCGTGCGTGTCCGCGACTCCAAGAACTCCGAAGGCCCTCGCATCACGTTCGCCCCGGACACGTGGGCGGCATTCGCGCCGTACACGTCCGAGGCCTGAGTGAGCGACTTGGTCCGCCTGCTTGCTTCAGAAGCAGGCGGACCAGGTGTGCGGTGTTGAAACGACCCCGAGGGCGGCGCGGAGCCGTGCTCGGGGTCGGGTGTGTTTGCCGGTGTGCGTCAGAGGTTGACGCCGTTGGCGCGCAGGAACTTCGCCGGGTCCACGGCGGTGCCGTAGTTCGGCGTGGTGCGGATCTCGAAGTGCAGGTGAGGACCGCTGGAGTTGCCGGTGTTGCCGGACAGGGCGATCTTCTGACCGGTCTTGACGACCTGGCCGACCTTCACATTGACCGAGGACAGGTGGGCGTACTGGGAGTACGTCTTGTTGCCGTGCTTGATGACGACGGCGTTGCCGTAGGCGGGGCCGTCGCCGGCGCCGTTGCCGCCGGCCTTGACGACGGTGCCGCCGTGGGCGGCGACGACCGGGGTGCCGGTCGGGACGGCGTAGTCCTGGCCGGAGTGCTTGGAGGCCCACATGCCGCCGTTCTGGGCGAAGCTTGCGGACAGCTTGTAGTTCTTCACCGGGGAGACCCAGGACGCCTGCTTCTTCGCGGCGGCCTTCTTCGCCGCGTTCTTCGCCTGGACCGCCTTCGCTGCCGCGGCCTTCTTCGCCAGGGCCGCCTTCTCGGCCTGGGCGGCCTGGGTCTTCGCGGCCTTGGCCTGGGCGGCGGCCTGCGCCTGAACGGCACTGGCGGCGCCGGACGCGGCCGTGGTGTCGGCAGCGGCCGCGACCCCGGCTCCCAGTGCGACCGAGGCCCCCAGGCCGGCGGCCAGCACGGCCGCACGGGTGCGGATCCGGGACGGACGGGAGGAATGGGACGTGACTCGCTCGAACATTCAAAACCTCGTAAGGGAGGGGACAGAGGAAAACCACCAGGGCGGATGGGTCCGCACCTCGGTGGTGACACATTGGTAGCCCCTCCACCCATAACGGCGCAAAGGTGTGACCTACGACGAAAGGCCGTAGGTCGGGAGTGAGACGCACGTCTCTTGACAGAGGGGCTTGTACGGGGCAAATCCCCCATTTCAGGCTGATCGATTAGAGTTATGCACTGAATTTCCGCTTTTGCGTAGGATGTTTCGCCACTATTCCGGGTAGTACCGGATGTTTTGCCTGTGCGGCATGTCACCGGGAGCTCGGCTGGAATGTGGCCTGCGTCTCCGCAATCGCGGCGGCTGTCCCGGCGTGCGCGCCTCCTCGGGGCGGAGGGGTACCTTCGACCTCATCGCCGATCAGGGCCGATGAGGAGAGTCAACGTGAGCAAGTTCGTGCGGCCCGCCGCGGAGGGTGCCGATCCGTTCGGTACGGCGCGTCTGCGGCGCGGGGTCCTGGACGCCTGGGCCACCAGCCCCGCCCGCTTCCGTGAGGACGCCAACGCCGAGGAGGACCTCGTCCTCGGCGGGTACCGGGACCGTCTCGTCGTCGAGCTCGCGCAGAACGCCGCCGACGCCGCCGCCCGGGCCGGCGTGCCGGGACGGCTCCGGCTCACCCTGCGCGACGACGTCCTCGTCGCCGCCAACACCGGCGCCCCGCTGGACGCGGCCGGCGTCGAGTCGCTGTCCACGCTGCGTGCCTCCGCCAAGCGCGACGAGTCCGAGCGGGCCGTGGGACGGTTTGGCGTCGGGTTCGCCGCCGTCCTCGCCGTCACCGACGAGCCCGCCGTCGTCGGGCTGCACGGCGGGGTGCGGTGGTCGCTGGCCGAGGCACGGGAGCTCGCCGCGGACACCGCGCGGCACAGCCCCGGGCTGGGGGACGAGATCCGCCGCCGGGACGGGCACGTGCCGCTGCTCCGGCTCCCCTTCGCCGCCGAGGGCACCGCACCGACCCCGTACGACACGGCCGTCATCCTCCCGCTGCGCGACACGGCCGCCTCCGACCTCGCCGAGCGGCTGCTCGAAGCAGTCGACGACGCCCTGCTGCTCGCCCTCCCGGGCCTTCAGGAGGTCGTCGTCGAGATCGGCGACGCGGCACCCCGCACCCTGACCCGGCGGGAGGAGGACGGGCTCACCGTCGTCGAGGACTCCCGGGACGGCGTCACCCGGTGGCGCACCGCCGTCGCGCACGGGCCGCTCATCCCCGACCTGCTCGCCGACCGGCCGGTCGAGGAGCGGCTGCGGCCGCACTGGTCGGTCACCTGGGCCGTCCCCGTGGACGCCGAGGGCGCTCCCGCGCGGCCCCGGACCGCCGCCGTCGTGCACGCGCCGACCCCGAGCGACGAGCCCCTCGGCGTGCCCGCCCTGCTCATCGCCTCCTTCCCGCTGGACTCCACCCGCCGGCACGCCGCTCCCGGCCCGCTCACCGACTTCCTCGTGCAGCGCGCCGCCGATGCCTACGCCGGGCTGCTCGCCGACTGGCGTCCGGTGACCGCCGGGATCATCGACCTCGTGCCCGGCCCGCTCGCCAAGGGCGAACTGGACGGGGCCCTGCGCCGGGCGATCCTCGAACGGCTGCCGCGCACCGCTTTCCTGCCGCCCGCGATCGCGCCGGGCGAGCAGGACGGCGACTTCGAGCTGCCTCAGTCGCTGCGTCCCCGGGACGCCGAGGTCGTGGAGGGCGCGGGGGCCGACACCGTACGCGTGCTGGCCGAGGTCCTCCCCACGCTGCTGCCCGCCGGCCTCGAACGCCGTGCCGAGCTGCGCACCCTCGGTGTCGCCCGGGTGCCGCTCACCGAGGCGATCGACCGGCTGGCCGGACTGGAGAAGTCCCCCGACTGGTGGCGGCGGCTGTACGACACCCTCGCCGGAGTCGACCCGGACCGGCTGTCCGGGCTGCCGGTGCCGCTGGCCGGGGAGTCCGCCGAGCGCTTCGGCTCCGGGGCGGCGCGCACCACGATCGGCCCACGTCAGGTGCTGCTGCCCACTCCCGACTCGGCCTCCCTCGACGCCGGACTCCTCGGCCGGCTCGGCCTCAAGGTCGCCCACCCGGACGCCGCGCACCCCCTGCTGGAGAAGCTCGGCGCCCTCCCCGCCACCCCGCGCGCGGTCCTCACCACCCCGCAGGTACGGGCCGCCGTCGCCGCCTCCCTGGACGACGAGGGCGGCGTGAACTGGGAGGAGGACGCCCTCGACGCCGAGGAACTCGCCGACACCGTGCTCGCTCTGGTGCGCGACGCCGGACTCGAACCCGGTGACGAGCCGTGGCTCGGCGCGCTCGCCCTCCCCGACGAGGACGGCGAACTCTCGCCGGCCTGCGAACTCGTCTTCCCCGGCGGTCCCTTCGCGCAGGTCATGCGGGAGGGCGAGCTGCCCGCCGTGGACGCCGAACTCGCCGGGAAGTGGGGCGAACAGCCGCTTGCCGCGTGCGGGGTGCTGGCGGACTTCGCGCTGGTCCGCGCCACGGACGTGGTGCTCGACCCGGACGAACTCGAGCCCCGGGAGGGCGACTTCACCGAGCCCGACGACCCCGGCCTGCTGGACGCCGTGGACGTGTGGAGCGAGGACGTCCTCGACCGCTTCCCGGACAGCCCGGTTCCGCCGGTCGCCACCGAGATCGTCGCCGTGCGCGACCTGGACCTCGTGGACGACGACCGGTGGCCGCAGGCCCTCGCCCTGCTGTCCCGGCCTCCGCTGCGCGACGCGCTCGTCCAGCCGGTACGGATCCTGCTGCACGACGGCACCCACGAGGTCGTACGGCCGTACACCGCGTGGTGGCTGCGCGGGCACCCGGTGATCGGCGGGCGCCGCCCCGCCGGACTGCGGGCGGCCGGCAGCGACCCGCTGCTGCGGGGCCTGTACGAGGAGGCCGACGCGACCGGGTTCGAGGACGAGCAGGTGCTGCGGGCGCTGGGCGTACGGACCTCCGTGGCGGCGCTCCTAGACGAGCCGGGCGGCGCGGCGGAACTGCTCGACCGGCTCGCCGACCCCGAGCGCCCGGTCACGGCCGCCCAGCTGCACGGCCTGTACGGGGCGCTGGCCGAGCTGGACCCCGAGCAGGTGACCCTGCCGGACGATCTGCGGGCCGTGGTGGACGGGCGGGTCGAGGTCGTGGACGCGGCGGACGCGGTGGTCGTCGACTCGCCCGACCTGCTGCCGTTCACCTCCGGCGTGCCGCTGCTGCCGGTACGGCCGGCGCGGGCCGCCGAGCTGGCGGAGCTGTTCCAGGTGCGGCGGCTGAGCGAGTCCGTGACCGGGGAGGTGCACTCCGAGGGCACCGAGCACGACGTACCGGAGGCGGTGCGGGTGCTGCTGGGGGCGGGGACGCCGGCGTCGTATGTGGAGCACGAGGAGCTTGTCGTCGACGGAGTGGAAATCGACTGGCGGCTGACGGACGACGGTGTGTTGCACGCGGCGACGCTGGAGGGGGTGGCGGCGGGGCTCGCCTGGGCGGCGGGTCAGTGGCCGCGGCGCTTCGAAGTCGCGGCGCTGCTGGAGGACCCGTCGCGGACGGAGGAACTGGCTCGCGACCGCTGGTTCGACTGAGCGCGACGTCCGAGAGGGGCCGGCTCCTCGTCCCCCGGCTGCGGGTCCGTCGTGGCTGGTCGCGCAGTTCCCCGCGCCCCTGGGGGGTTTCGGCGGGCCGTGTTTGAAGCTCCCCGTGCCGCTGGCGGGTATGGGTTCGGCGGGCGGTGCCTGCAGTTCCCCAGGGGCGCGGGGACTGCGCGACCAGCCACCGCGCACCCGCAGCCGGAACACAGCGGGCTGAACCCCTAGGGGCGCGGGGAACTGCGCGGCACTGCAGTCGTACGGCCGTCGTACGGACGGCAGTTGGGGGTCGGGGCCCGGCCGTCTCAGTCGGCCTACGGGGCGGGGGAGTGGTCCGGCTCCGCGTCGTCCGTCTCCTCGGACCGGGCGCGCTTGAGCGCGGCCTCACGCCTGCGGACGTACCAGATGCCGATGAGGCCCAGCCCGCCGCCGGCCAGGCACGTCCACAGCCACCAGATGTGGCCGTGCTCGTCGAACCAGCCGTAGAACGGCAGCTGCACCAGGAACAGGACGAACCAGAGGATCGTGCCGCCGATGATGGTGGCGACCACGGGGCCCTCCAGGGGCTCCGGCGCCTCGTGCTTGGGGGATCCCGAAAATAGCCCGGCCATGCGGACAAGCTTACGAGGCGGAGCGGGTGGGGTGCGCCGCGCCTGGGTCCCGGCCCGGCAGCGCTGTTCTCCGCGGTTCTACGGCGGTTCTACGCGCGGAGATGGCTTTTGCGACGCTATATGTTCATACTGAAACCGTTTGTCTCTGACCACTTTCATTCGTAGAAAACGCCAAAGGGCTTTGGGGGGAGCCCGCCGGTGATGAGGTCCCCGCATGTCCCCGTCGGCCCCCACCAAGGCCCCCACCCCCGAGCAGCCGGGGTCCGGCGCCGCGTCCGGCGCCCTCGACCGCTACTTCCGGATCACCGAGCGCGGCAGCACCCTGTCCCGTGAGATCCGCGGCGGTTTCGCCACCTTCTTCGCCATGGCCTACATCATCGTGCTGAACCCGATCATCCTGGGCAGCGCGAAGGATGTGTACGGCAACCAGCTCGACAACGGTCAGCTGGTCACCGCGACCGCCCTGACCGCGGCGTTCACCACGCTCCTCATGGGTGTCATCGGCAACGTCCCGATCGCGCTGGCCGCCGGCCTGGGTGTGAACTCGGTCGTCGCGCTCCAGCTCGCGCCCCGCATGTCATGGCCGGACGCCATGGGCATGGTGGTGCTGGCCGGATTCGTCGTGATGCTGTTGGTCGCCACCGGTCTGCGCGAGCGCGTGATGAACGCGGTCCCGTACGGGCTGCGCAAGGCCATCGCCATCGGTATCGGCCTGTTCATCATGCTGATCGGGCTGGTCGACGCCGGCTTCGTCTCCCGGATCCCGGACGCCGCCCAGACCACCGTCCCGCTCCAGCTCGGTGCCGACGGCCACCTCAACGGCTGGCCCGTCCTCGTCTTCGTGCTCGGCGCCCTGCTCACGCTGGCGCTGATCGTGCGCAAGGTGCCCGGCGCGATCCTCGTCTCCATCGTGGCGATGACGGTCGTGGCCATGGTCATCGACGCCCTCGCCGACGTCCCCTCCTGGGGCCTGACCACGCCCATGTGGCCCGGCAACCCGGTCGCCACCCCCGATTTCGGTCTGATCGGCCAGGTCAGCCTGTTCGGCGGCTTCGGCAAAGTCGGGGTGCTGACCGGCGTGCTGTTCGTCTTCACCGTGCTGCTGTCGTGCTTCTTCGACGCGATGGGCACGATCATGGGCATCTCGGACGAGGCCAAGCTGACCGACGCGCAGGGTCAGATGCCCGGCATCAACAAGGTGCTGTTCATCGACGGTGTCGCGGTCGCGGCGGGCGGTGCCAGCTCCTCCTCGGCCACCACCGCGTTCGTGGAGTCCACCGCCGGGGTCGGCGAGGGTGCGCGGACCGGCTTCGCCAATGTGGTCACCGGCGGGCTGTTCGCGGTGGCGCTGTTCCTCACGCCCATCGCCACGATGGTCCCGTCCCAGGCGGCGACCCCCGCGCTGCTCGCGGTGGGCTTCCTGATCCTGGCCGGCTCGGTCACGGAGATCGACTGGGCCGACTACACGATCGCCATCCCCGCCTTCGTCACGATGATGATGATGCCGTTCACCTACTCGATCACCAACGGCATCGGCATGGGCTTCATCACCTTCGCGGTGCTGCGCCTGGCGGCCGGCCGCGGCCGGGAGGTCCCGCCGGCGATGTACGCGGTGGCGGCGGTCTTCGCGTTCTACTACCTGATGCCGGCACTGGGCCTGACCTAATACAGCCGCGGGGTCTCAGGTGACCCCGTAAAACCTCTCCGTCTCCTCGACGGCGGTACGGAACCGCTGGTCGAAGTCATCGCGCGTGAGCGTCCGGACGACATAGTCCTGGACGCTCATGCCGCGTTTGGCGGCATGCTCCCGGAGCCGTTCGAGCAGTTCGCGGTCGATGCGCAGGCTGAGCACGTCGGTCCCCATGGCCATGAGCGTTGCCGCACACCACGGTGCGGTGGGTGGCGTTTCGCCGACGGACCACTCGTACGGGTGACGTCACATGACCGCAGTGGCCGGTGTCACCGCGATCGGCACGCGCCCCGAGTGGTATTTAGCGAGGGTAATAAGTTACGCTAACGAACATGCCGGACTTCAGCCATGGCGACGACGCAGCCGCCGTGAACGCCCTCCGATCCGCCGTGATGCGGCTGTCCCGTCGGCTCAAGCACCAGCGCGTCGACGAGTCGCTCAGCCCCACCGAGATGTCGGTGCTCGGCACCCTGGCCCGCTGCGGCCGCGCCACCCCCGGTGAGCTGGCCCGCAGGGAGCATGTCCAGCCGCCGTCCATGACCCGCATCGTCGCCCTGCTCGAGGCCAAGGGCCTGGTCCGCCTGGAGGCCCACCCCGACGACCGGCGCCAGAAGGTCGTCACACCGACCGAGCAGGCCGAGGCGATGCTCGAGGAGAGCCGCCGCAAGCGGAACGCGTTCCTGGCGTCCCTGGTGGAGAACCTCGACGAGGACGAGTGGGCGAAGCTCCGTGCCGCCGCACCCGTGCTGGAGAAGCTCGCACACATCTGACGTACACGCATCCGAGGAGATGACCCCCTTTGAGTACGGGACCCGGAGCAACTTCCGCCCCCGCACCTGAACCCCTCGACACCCCGTCCGCCCTCGACACCCCCGCCCGCAGCAACTCGATGTTCTCCTCGCTGAGGGTCAGGAACTACCGCCTGTTCTTCCTCGGCCAGGTCGTTTCCAACATCGGCACCTGGATGCAGCGCATCGCCCAGGACTGGCTGGTGCTCAGCCTCACCGGCTCCGCCGCCGCCGTCGGCATCACCACCGCCCTGCAGTTCCTGCCGATGCTGCTGTTCGGCCTGTACGGCGGCGTCCTCGTCGACCGTCTGCGCAAGCGGCCCACGCTCTTCGTCACCCAGTCCGCGATGGCGCTCACCGCGCTCGCGCTCGCCGTTCTCACCCTGACCGGCCGCGTCGAGGTCTGGCACATCTACGTCGCCGCCTGCGCCCTCGGCCTCGCCACGGTCGTCGACAACCCGGCCCGGCAGGCCTTCGTCTCCGAGCTGGTCGGCCCCGGCCAGCTGCACAACGCGGTCAGCCTGAACTCCGCGAACTTCCAGTCCGCCCGGCTGGTCGGCCCCGCCGTCGCGGGCCTGCTGATCACCGGCGTGGGCACGGGCTGGGCGTTCCTGCTGAACGGCCTGTCCTTCGCCGCACCGCTGGCCGGGCTGCTGCTGATGCGCTCCCGCGAGCTGTACGCCGTCGAGCGCGCCCCGCGCGGCAAGGGACAGCTCCGGGAGGGCCTGCGCTATGTCGCCGGACGGCCCGAACTGGTCTGGCCCATCGTCCTGGTCGGCTTCATCGGCACCTTCGCCTTCAACTTCCCCGTCTACCTCACCGCCTTCGCCGACGACGTCTTCCACGGCGGCGCGGGCGTCTACAGCATGTTCAACACGCTGATGGCGGTCGGCTCGGTCTCCGGCGCCCTGCTCGCCGCCCGGCGCGGCACGGCCCGGCTGCGGCTGCTGATCCTGGCCGCGCTGGCCTTCGGCACGCTGGAGATCCTCGCCTCCACCGCGCCGCAGCTGTGGATGTTCGCCCTGCTGATGGTGCCGCTGGGGCTGTTCTCGATGACGGTCAACGTCACCACCAACACCAGCCTCCAGATGGCCACCGACCCGGCGGTGCGCGGTCGCGTCATGGCCCTCTACATGATGGTCTTCCTCGGCGGCTCCCCGGTCGGCGCCCCGATCGTCGGCTGGGTCACCGACACCTACGGCGCCCGCGTCGGCTTCGCGGCCGGCGGCGCGATCGCGGTCGCCGCGGCGGCCGTCATCGGCCTGATCCTGGCCAGGGTCGGCGGCCTGCGGCTGTCGATCGGCTGGCACGCGGGCCACCCCCGCGTCCGCTTCGTACCGCGCGAGGGTCAGCGGGGCTTGGCGCCGGTGGCGTAACGGGGGAAGCCGTCGGTCCTGAGGGTGAGACCGACCACCGTTCCGGTCAGGTCGATCTCTCCGCCGAAGCCGAAGCGGACGTAGCCGTGGTACCTGCCGTCCCGGGGCAGGGTGTGCAGGTGCCACTCGGCGGTGTACGGATCGACGATCAGGTACACCGGCACACCTGCGGCCGCGTAGGCCGCCTTCTTGGGGCCGTAGTCGTTGCCGGCGGTCTCTCTGGAGATCACCTCGGCGACGAACTCGGCCTCGGGACTGTCTTCGCCAAGGGCCACCACGTCGGGGGCGAAGCCGTTGAGATGCCCCGGGTAGTCCCTCCGGACGTCGGACAACAGACGCTTGATCGGGTACCGGGCGCGCAGTTGCTCAAGGATGCCGATGGTGATGTCCCAGTGGGTGTCCCGCTGGGGCGTGAAAAAGACGTGACCGCCCACGATCTCGTACTTGTATCCCTCGGGGACCAGCCCCTCCAGCCACTCGAACATCATGTCGAGGGTGAGTACGCCGCCGTCGGTCATCCGGTTCCTGTCGCTCTGCGGAAATGCAACCGCGCAGTACAACGAGACGCACGGCGACCAGGACACGTGTGAGCGTACGCACGTTCCCCTGTGAGACTGGACGTATGAGACTCTTCGCCGCCGTGTTGCCGCCCGAGGACGTCATCCGGGAGCTCGCTGTCGAGGTGGGGCGGCTCAAGGAGCTGCCCGGGGCCGAAGGGATGCGGTGGACCGGGCGGGCCGGGTGGCACTTCACGCTCGCCTTCTACGGGGAGGTGGACGACGACCTGGTGCCGGAGCTCACCGCACGGCTGGCGCGGGCCGCGGCGCGGACCGGACCGTTCCCGCTGGCGCTCAGCGGTGGCGGTCAGTTCGGGCGGGGCCGGGCGCTGTGGACCGGTGCGGAAGGGGATCTGCGCACCATGCGGCTGCTGTCCGAGCGGACCGAGGCCGCCGCGCGGAAGGCGGGCCTGCCGATGGACGAGCACCGCCGCTACAAGGCCCACCTGACCGTCGCCCGCAGCCGGGACGCCGTCGACGTACGGCCGTATGTGCGGGCCCTGCACGAGTTCCGCAGCCGTACCTGGACCGTCGACGAGCTGGTGCTGGTGCGCAGCAACCTGCCGACGTCCGGGACGCCGGGCGAGCAGCCCCGTTACGAGGCGGTCGCCCGTCAGGCACTGGGCGCGGCCGGTTAGGCTCGACGGCGTGGACCCGAAGACCCGGAACCGGATCATGGCCGGTGCGCTCGTGCTGATGTTCGTCGTCGTGGCGCTGGCGGCGGCGCTCGGAAGGTAGCGCCGCCGCCGGCCGTCACGGCGTGCCCGGCGCTACCAGGCGAAGGCCTCCGGCGCCGGCCCGGGACCCGGGAAGATCTCGTCCAGCGAGGTCAGCAGCTCCTCGCTCAGCTCCACGTCGAGCGCCCCCAGCGCGGACGCGAGCTGGGCGGCGGTACGCGGGCCGACGATCGGGCCGGTCACCCCGGGCCGGGTGAGCAGCCAGGCCAGCGCGGCCTCGCCGGGCTCGATGCCGTGCTTGGCGAGCAGGTCCTCGTACGCCTGGATCCGGGCGCGCGCGGCCGGGTCGGCGAGCGTGTCGGCGGCCCGTCCGGAGGCGCGGCGACCGCCCTCGGCCTCCTTCCTGATCACACCGCCCAGCAGACCGCCGTGCAGCGGCGACCACGGGATGACGCCGAGCCCGTACTCCTGCGCGGCCGGGATGACCTCCATCTCGGCGCGGCGCTCGGCGAGGTTGTACAGGCACTGCTCGCTGACCAGCCCGATGGTCCCGCAGCGCCGGGCGGCGATCTCGTTCGCCTGGGCGATCTTGTAGCCGGGGAAGTTCGAGGAACCGGCGTAGAGGACCTTGCCCTGCTGGATCAGGACGTCGATCGCCTGCCAGATCTCCTCGAACGGGGTGTTCCGGTCGATGTGGTGGAACTGATAGACGTCGATGTAGTCGGTCCGCAGCCGCTTCAGCGAGGCGTCGACCGACCGCCGGATGTTCACCGCGGACAGCTTGTCGTGGTTGGGCCAGGCCTCGCCGTCGGGACCCATGTTGCCGTACACCTTGGTCGCCAGCACGACCTTGTCGCGGCGTCCCCCGCCGTTGGCGAACCAGCTGCCGATGATCCTCTCGGTTCGGCCCTTGTTCTCGCCCCAGCCGTACACATTGGCGGTGTCGAAGAAATTCAGACCCGCGTCCAGCGCGGCGTCCATGATGGTGTGGCTGTCGGCCTCGTCGGTCTGCGGACCGAAGTTCATCGTCCCGAGGACGAGCCGGCTGACTTTGAGTCCCGTGCGTCCGAGCTGCGTGTACTTCATGGTCGTCCAGCCAACGGCCTGGAGTGCGCTCTATGCAAGGGGACTCAGTCGGCGGTACCTGCCGGGACCACCCAGGCCGTCGGCTGTGCGGTGACCGAGGCGATCATGTCGAAATCGCCGTCGTAGTGCAGGACGACGGCGCCGTGGCGCTCCGCCGTCGCCGCGATGATCAGGTCGGAGACGGACAGCGCTTTCCAGTTCCCCGCCTGGATGAGGAGCGTTTGCACCTCGAGTGCTCGATCCCAGGCCTCGTCAGGTGTGGGAAGCCAGTCAAAGCCGCGCATTTCATCGCGAATCCGCTCGGCGTCCGCCTTGGTCCGGGCGCTGTGCAGAACTTCGAGCTCGACCGCGCCGCACACCGCGAGCAGTCCGGCGTTGTGCAACGGGTCGATGACGCCGCGGACCGTCGGCTTCGGATAACGGGCCAGCGCCGACTTGTCGATCAGGTACCGCTGGGGCACGCGGCTCCTCGCGATGCGGACGATTCCTCCACGGGGCCCGTGAGATCAGGCAGCCCTCCCTCTGCCAGCCAGTTCAGGAACGACTCCCGCTTCCGGCGCTTGATGGCGTCTTCGAGAGCGGCGTTCACCGTGGCCACCTTGGTGGTGGTCCCGAAGATCTCGGCGGCCTCAGCCAGTTTGTCGTCGTCGACGTCGATGACCGTTCGTGCCATACGGACCTCCTGTGCGGGCAGGGTGCGACCACACAAGGATATCAAAAATCGCATCACTCGATATCAATCAGCGACGCCCGTCCAAGGCCCACGCCCCGTACGGCCCGCCCAGCCCCCACCCGTGCCACATCGCCTCCGCGAACGCCGCCGCGAGCTTGTGTTCGCCGGTTTCGTTGGGGTGGGTGCCGTCGTAGGTGTCCGTGTGGAAGTCGTACGACGCCGGTGGCGGGACCAGCAGGAGCGGGGAGTCCGGCTCGTCCAGGTCCGCGACGGTCTTCGCCAGGAGGTCGTTGAAGCGGTCGACCTGTTCGGCGAAGGGCGCGTCGTTCTCCACCCGTATGTTGCGGATCACCGGCATGACGGCCACGCGGACGCGCGGGTTGGCGGCCCGCGCCCCGGCGACGAACGCGCGGACGTTGTCCGCCGTCTGCTCGGCGTTGGTGTAGAAGCCCAGGTCGATCAGGCCCAGCGACACCAGCAGCACATCCGCCCGGCAGGAGCGCACGTGCTCGCGGATCAGCGGGGCCATGTGATGCCAGCCCTCGCCCCAGCCGGCCAGGTGGCCGCGGGGGAAGTCGGGGTCGGCGTACGCGTACGACGTGGGCGCGTCCGTCGACGGGTCGTGGAGCGTCTCGCGCGGGCCCACCAGCGTGAAGGGGCGGCCGTACGCCGTGCACAGGTGCTGCCACAGCCGGTAGCGCCAGGTGTGTTCACCCGCGCTCCCGATCGTCATCGAGTCACCTACGGGCATGAACCTGAGCACACGATCATCATGGATGATCGGCCGGGCCGCCGCGATGTGAGCCCGGACACCCGGCGTGAAGTGCGCCGGACGATGGCAGTCTTGGCTCATGCGCCGACCTCTCGCCCTGCTCGCAGCGATCCTTCTTGTGGGTGCGCTGGCCGTGCCCGCCTCCGCCGCCGACGGCGACGACGGTTTCGCGATCAAGGACCCGCGCATCACCGAGTCCAGCGGGCTCGCCGCCTCCCGCCTCCACCCCGGCGTCCACTGGACCCACAACGACAGCGACGACGGCCCCTACCTGTACGCCGTCGACGGGGCGACCGGCGAGACCGTCGCCCGCCTCACCCTCACCGGTGTGGGCGCGCCCCGGGACGTCGAGGCCATCTCGGTCGGACCCGGCAACAGGATCTTCGTCGGCGACATCGGGGACAACCTCGGCGGCTCGTGGCCGTACGTCTGGATCTACGAACTCCCCGAGCCCGAACGGCTGGAGGACGCGACCGTGCGGGCCACGCAGTACGTCGTGAAGTACTCCGACGGGGCCCGGGACGCCGAGTCGTTGGTCGTGCACCCGAAGACCGGGCGTGTGTACATCATCGACAAGAAGGAGGAGGGCGGGCACCTGTACGAGGGGCCCGCGAAGCTCTCGACGGAAGGCGACAACGTGTTCCGGCCGGTCGCCCCCGTGGAACTGTGGGCCACCGACGCCGCGCTCTCCCCGGACGGCCAGGACCTCGCCGTACGCGGCTACTTCGGGGGCATCCACTACGCCTGGAACGGCGGGAAGCTCCAGCGCAAGGGGCGGCTGAGCGTGCCGCTCCAGGGGCAGGGCGAGTCCGTGACCTTCTCCGCCGACGGGTCCCGGCTGCTGTACGGCAGCGAGGGCACCCAGAGCCCGGTGGAGTCCCGGGAGGCTCCCGGCGGCGGAAACGGGGACGGCGGCGGTGGCGGGAACGGCGCCCGTGCGGAGGACGGGAAGAACACCGCGGGTGAGGAGGGCGGCGACACGGTCAAGGTCGGGGGCGGCGCCGTCGCGGTGGCCGTCGTCGTCGCGATCCTGTTCGGGCTGGCCCGGCGGCGTCGCAGGGGCTGAGTTGGACGCCTTGAGGCGCGTTCAGCCGCCCTCACCCGCCGTCCGCCGGGCGACGAGCACCTCCAGGCCGTCCAGGATGCGCTGGAGCCCGAACTCGAAGTGGTCGAAGTCGGGGCCGAAGGTGTCCTCGGAGAGCCCGGCCAGGACGGGGTAGCGCCCGCTGAGCATGGCCTTCTCCAGGGCCGGCCGCTGGGCCTCCCAGAACTGCGCGTTCGTCAGCCCCGAGCTGCGCTCGGCCTCCTCGTGGTACAGCTGGGTACGGGCAGCCCCGACCACATACCCGTCGATCATGATGATCGCCGACAGCAGTTCGGGGTCGGACAGGCCCATCGGCTTGATCCGGGAGAGCACCTTCTCCATGCCGTCCAGGGCGCTCGGGCCGAGGATCGGGCGGGACTGGTTGACCTCCAGCAGCCACGGGTGCCGCCGGTACAGGGCGAGGGTGGCCCGGCCCAGGGCCTCGAGGGCCGACCGCCAGCCGCCGTCGCCGAGGTCCGCGGGGTTGTCCGACGCGCGCTGCACCCGGTCCAGTATCAGGTCGAGCAGCTCCGCCTTGCCGGGGACGTACCGGTACAGGGACATGGTGCCGGTGCCCAGCTCCGTGGCGATCCGGCGCATCGACAGCGCGCCGATCCCGTCGCGGTCGGCGACCTCAATGGCGGCCTCCACGATGCGCTCCAGCGTGAGCCCCGGTTTCGGCCCCCGGCTGGGCCGTGGGCCGGTGTCCCACAGCAGGTCGAGGGTGCGCGCGACGTCGCCGCTGCCGCTGGTCTCGGTACCGCCCGTGCCGCTGCTCATGGGGGCCAGTTTAGAACCGGGCCAAAAAACTGGGTACGCTGTACGCGCAATCGGGTACGGTGTACTCGGTTATTGGAAGGGGGACCCATGGACAACGACGACGGCTACGCCGTCCTGGCCGAGGGACTGGAGAAGCGCTACGGCGACAAGCGCGCCCTCGACGGCTTCGACCTCGCCGTCCGCGAGGGCACCGTGCACGGACTGCTCGGACCGAACGGCGCCGGCAAGACCACCGCCGTGCGCATCCTGTCGACGCTGCTCCGGCTCGACGGCGGCCGTGCCACCGTGGCCGGCATCGACCTCGCCCGCCGGCCGCGCGAGGTGCGGGCGCGGATAGGACTCACCGGCCAGTACGCGGCCGTGGACGAGGTGCTCACCGGACGGCAGAACCTGGAGATGTTCGGGCGGCTGTTCCACCTGGGCGGCCGGCGGGCCCGGCTGCGGGCCGCCGAGCTGCTGGATCGGTTCGGCCTGACCGACGCCGCCGAGAAGGGCGTCGGCGACTACAGCGGCGGCATGCGGCGCCGCCTCGACCTCGCCGCCTCGATGATCCTCGCACCGGCCGTGCTGTTCCTCGACGAACCGACGACGGGGCTCGACCCCCGCAGCCGCGGCGAAGTCTGGGAGTCCGTACGGGCGTTGGTGGCGGACGGCACGACCGTGCTGCTGACCACGCAGTATCTGGAGGAGGCCGACCGGCTCGCCTCCCGGATCACCGTCATCGACCAGGGCCGGGCCATCGCCGACGACACCCCGGAGGGGCTGAAGAACCTGGTCGGCGGCGACCGCATCGAGGTGGTCGTTGCCGACCGCTCCGAGATCCCGCGCGTGGCGAAGGTCGTCGCCCGGGTCGCCGACGGCGAACCCGAGTCGGACGACGGCGAGTTGCGGGTGCACGCCCCCGTGACCGAGCGGGTGGCCGCGCTGACGGACGTCGCGCGCACCCTCCAGGACGAGGGCGTACGGGTCGAGGACATCGGGTTGCGCAGGCCCAGCCTCGACGACGTGTTCCTGCGCCTGACCGGACACCGCACGGAGAAGAAGGAGGCGGCGGCTTGAGCACGCTCGACCCGGCCGGCCCTGCCCCGCACGGCCGCGCGTACTGGGCGCTCGCGGACTGCTGGAACATCGTCCGCCGGGGCCTGACCTACTACCAGCGCCAGCCCGTCAACATCGCCTGGCAGCTGGGCTTCCCGATCCTGTCGGTCCTCCTGTACGGCTATGTCTTCGGCAGCGCGATGCAGGTGCCCGGGGGCGGCGACTACAAGGACTTCCTGATGCCGGGCATGTTCGTGATGACCATGGCCTTCGGCTTCATCAACACCGCGACCGTCGTGGTCCACGACTCCACCAAGGGCGTCATCGACCGCTTCCGCTCCATGCCGATGGCCTCCTCCGCGGTGGTGGCCGGACGCGGGGTGACCGATCTGATCGTCGCCTGCGCCGAGTTGGCGATCATGATGCTGACCGCGCTCGCCATGGGCTGGCGTCCGGACGGCGGCTGGGGCTTCTTCGCCGCGTTCGGGCTGCTGCTGTGGCTGCGGTTCGCACTGATCTGGCTCGGCATCTGGCTGGGTCTGCTGGTGCCCAACCCGGAGGCGGCCGGTAGTCTGTTCGCCGTCGCGTTCCTGCTGACGATGATCTCCAGCATCTTCGTCGCCCCACAGCTCATGCCGGACTGGCTGGGCTGGGTGGCGGCCTGGAACCCGATCTCCTCAACGGCCGCGGCAACCCGCGAACTCTTCGGCACCCCGATCGGCGGCGCCGACTCCTGGGTCGAACAACACGCCCTGCTGATGGCGGGCCTGTGGCCGGTCGTCCTGACAGCACTCTTCCTACCGCTTGCGGTACGGAGGTTCCAGCGGCTCAGCCGCTGAGGCGAGGCGAGTGGTTCCCTGCCCGACTCACGCCGCCGGGCAGGGAAGGCCGGGGTTCCCTCGGTTGGGGGAGCAGGTGACCAGGGCCAGGGACAGGTACGCGGGTCGTTCGAGGTAGAACCCCAACGAGACGTCGCCGCCCCGGCCCAGCCGGTCGGCGGCGGAGGCGACGACGAGGTCCAGCCTGCCCAGGTCGCAGGAGGTGAGTCGGGGCGCGTACTCGGTCAGCCGCTGCCTGAGCCATGCAGCCGCTTCCCCGGGATCCGACCAGGTGCCGCGGACCCAGGAGCGTGGCTTGGCCAGCCAGTACGCGGTCTCCAACGGCGGCAGGTCCGACGCGGGGAACTCCGCCGCCACTTCCCGGTACCGCCCGATCAGTTCGGGGCGGCTGTCGGGCGGTGGCGGTTCGGGGTGCGGAGGGCGCCGTAGCGCCTCCTGGTCGAAGCGGTCCTTCGGACCGGTCCACAGATAGCCGTGGTGGTGCACCGGTGGTCCTGTTCGGTGTCGTGGCCGTGATCACGGGAGTCCCCGGCGGGTGCGGGACCCACCGGGGACGACGGGTGCGGTGCTCAGATGGTCAGGCCGAACCGCGTCGGGTCGATCCCGGCCACGCTCAGCTCCTCCGAGGTGAACCGCAACGGCGGCATGTCCGGCCGCTTGCTGTCACCGAGGGCCCAGGCGCCCTCGCTGATCCGGGCCAGGGTCACGCAGGACTCGCCGTCCGGGTGGGTGTTGCCGCCGCAGGCCTTCGTGAACGTGGCCGAGGTGATGTCGAGGGCGTAGAGATGGGTCGCGTCGAGCATGGGTGGTCCTTCCCGGTTCGCCGATGTGACTGGGCGGAGTTGCTTCCGGTGAGGAACGTAGGGCGGCACGGCCGGACAGTGCGGAGAATATGCGCGATTATTCTCGCGCCGTCACTCCACATGCATGGACATTCACTCAGCGCAACCGTCAGGCTGTGATCGTCGCTGAACGAGACGTGGAGGAGAGGCGGTTGAGCATGGCGCGACGGATTCGGTTCAACGGGAACGGAAGCTTGGGGGGCGGATGCCCGTCGGTCCATGAGGACCTGGACAGCGGTGACGTGATCGTGCATGGTCCGCCACTGACTGATCCTGAGGATGTCGCACGGCTTCAGGATCTCTCGGAGGGCGAGGTGGCGGTGGTGGTGCCCCGAGACCTGCTGGTGGACTGGTCGCCGAAGAAGCGGACGCGCAAGGTGCAGACCATCGGACTCGAGGAGTTCTCCGAGCTGTTCGACAAGTTCGACCACACCGCGTGGCGGCTGGAGACGCGGCGGAGGTATGCGAGTGACGAGTCCGGCGACTGCTGGTCGCAGTTCGTCGAGTCCGGACGGGCGGACGAGAACTGGGCCGAGAGCGAGGCGATGAAGAGGTGGGGCGACATGGTCCGCGCCCAGGTCGCACGGGGAAAACGGATTGAGCGGGTTCGCCTCGTGGACCGGCCCGCCACCACCGGGCAGCGCTACCTCTTCGAAACCGCCAAGTGGAACATCGCCAACGGCGAGGACATTCGCAACATGTGGCGAGCCGACGCGGACCGGCTTCGGCTTCCGGCCGAGGACTTCTGGCTGTTCGACAGCCGCCTCATCGCGCTCCTGCGGTTCGATGACGACGATCGGCTCACCCATGTCGACCTGATCACCGAACCGGCAGAGGTGGTGCGTTGCTCCAGGGTGCGCGATGCTGCCTGGCATCACGCTGTACCGCGGGAGCAGTTCCCGGCAGGAATGGGCAGCGACACGTAAGGACAAGAGCGGGTACCGGTGAGTACGGATTATCAGAGGGCGCGTGAGGAACTGGGGCGCAGGCTCCGCGAACTCCGGGTCGAAGGCCCTTTCGGACGTCTCACCGGTACGCAGCTGGCTCAGCGGCTCGGATGGCAGCAATCAAAGATCAGCAAGCTGGAGAACGGTCGCCAGACCCCCACGGACGATGACCTCCGGGCGTGGGCCGAGGCGACCGGACAAGCTGCCTCCTACGATGAACTGCGCGGAAGACTCAGGGGATTCGAGAGCCACATCCGCTCGTGGCGGCGCCAGTTGGCGGCGGGGCATCGCCCTGTTCAGGAAACCTGGAACACCCTTGTCTTCGGCTCGCGCACCTTGCGTGTATGGGAGAACGGCACGATCTGCGGCCTGCTTCAGACCGCCGATTATGCCCGGTACGTCTTCGAAGGCCATGCAGAACTCCAGAGGTCCCCGCGGGACACGGAGGAAGCAGTCAGGTGCCGTATGAAGCGGCAGGAGTGGCTGTACCAGCCAGGTAAGCAACTGAACCTGCTTATGTGGGAGGGTGCGCTGCACTCCCGGGTGTGTCCTACGGAGGTACTGACAGCCCAACTGGACCGGCTTCAGGGGGTGGTGGGCATGAGCACCGTCAACCTGGGCATTGTGCCCCTGGATGCCGCTCTGCGTCTTGCGCTGGGCAACCCTTTCTGGATTCTTGACGACCGGCTTGTCATCGCTGAGGACTGGCACGCCGAACTCTGGGTCGACGACGCCGAAACGATTGCCCTCTATCGCCGCGTCTGGGACACCCTCGCCGAGTCGGCCGTCTTCGGTACCGAAGCCCAGCAGGTGATCGCTCGCGTGCGCCGCAGCATCAAGGTCTGAGGACGTACGGCCGTATCACGTCGTCGTCCGTGTGCCAGGGCGCTGACGCGGGGCGGGGTGGTGGTGTGTGCCAGCAGGGTTCCTCTGCCGGGAAGGGCAGGTAGCGGCCGGCCGCCCTGCAGCGTTTGGACCAGCGGCGCCAGCGGGCGTCGTGCGGGCTGGGGAGTCGCCAGACGTAAGGGTCCGGTGTGCGGACCTCGACGGCCAGGTCCCGGGTGGTCTCGGGGGTGGGGCGGGGGTGCCGCCGGGTCAGCGTTTCAAGAAGCCGTCGGAGCATGTGCCCTCGCCGCCTCCGGAACCGTGAACCTGGCCCACACGCACTTCGCGTACGGCTCCTGACGGCAGCCCCATGCGTCTGCGAGGGCCGTTACGAGGGCGAGCCCGCGTCCGCCCTCGTCGTCGGGGACGGAGTTGTGGAGCCGGGGGAGCCGGTCCCGGTCTGGGTCGGAGACCTCAAGGGTCAAGTCGGGGCCGTCCAGGGTGAGGGTGACGAGGACCTGGGCGTAGGAGACGCGGCAGTGGAGCACGGCGTTTGTGATCAGTTCGCTGGCCAACAAGATGACTACGTCCCCGAGTTGCTCGACTACGCCCCAGTCGGTGAGGGCTGCGTCCACAAGCCGCCGAGCCACTGACACGTGCCGCCTGTGCTTGGGGATGCGAAAGGTTTCGGTTGTGGGCATGTGGCGAAGCTAGGGCAAAATTCAACTCGGGTGCGACCTTCTCAACCGAATACATTCGGTGGTCTACACGATCGAGTGATGATCTCTCGGACGTGGCTGACTGTGTGGCATCGTTGCCGCCGGAAGGGGGAGATCCCATGCCCGCAGGTGGACGGCCGACCGTACGAAGTCGGCGACTTGGTACGGCGCTCAAGCAGTTCCGTCATGCCGCCAAGCTCGATCAACCGCAGGCTGCGGAGATCATCGCGGCAAGTCAGGCCCGGGTCAGTCGGCTTGAGAGCGGGCATGTCACCGCCCGAGTCATCGAAGTGCGACTGCTGCTGGACGCTTACGGCGTCACGGACCCAGAAGTGCGGGCCAAGCTGGAGGAGTTGGCCAGACACTCGAAGAACCGCGGCTGGTGGCTGGAGCACGCGGCCCACCTGCGCCCGGACTACGTCGACCACATCGCCCTGGAGGACGACGCGACGTATATCCGGGAGTGGCAGCCGGTACTTGTCCCGGGACTCCTGCAGACCCCCGCTTATGCCGAGGCGATCACGGAGGGAAGCCCCAACTACATCACCCCGGAGCGTGTTGCTCAGTTACTGAAGGTGCGCCAGGGACGGCAGTCAAAGATCGAGGAGGGCGGGGCAACGTACTCCGCGATCCTTTGGGAGCCTGTCATCAGGCATCCCCTGGTCAGTGTCGATGTTCACCGGGAGCAGCTTGCCGCACTCCTTGAAGTCGCCCAGCGGAAGAACGTCACCGTTCAGGTGCTGCCGTTCTGCACAGGAGTACTCGGAGTCGTGACCTCCGCCTTCTCCACCTTCAGTTTCGATGCCGAACCGGTGGTCGAAGCGGTGACCCTGGAGAACCTGCGGGGCACATCGGTCCTGGAGGGCTCGGAAGACCTCACGGCTTACGCCAACATGTACGACCTACTACGATCGTCAGCACTGGCGCCGGACGCGAGCGTTCAGCTCATCCGGGGCATACTCCGGAGCTTGAAGGATGACGCATCATGACCGAGGTTATAGGCCCCTTTCGGAAGTCGTCCTACTCGCAGGCCGAGAGCAACTGCGTCGAGGTCGCCGAAACGGCCCCCGGGGGTCGGGCCGTCCGGGACGGCAAGGTGGACGACGGGCCCCTACTCGCCGTCTCCCGTGAGAGCTGGCGGGAGTTTCTCAGGCATCTTGCCTAGGCGGTCAGCGTACGCGTGGGGGCGTCCGGTGGATTAACCCGCGGGGCGTGGTGTGTGTCAGTTTACGGCGGTTCGTTTCGAACTCCTACGATCGACGGCGCTGGCACCGGATGCGAGTGCGGAGTTCATCCAAGGCGTACTGCAGACCATCTACGAGAATCGGTCGTGAGTGAAATAGTGGGCCCCTTCCGGAAGTCCTCGTACTCAAGCCAGCAGGGCGAATGTGTCGAGGTCGCCGAAACGGCGCCCGGGGGTCGGGTTGTCCGGGACGGGAAGGTGGAGGGCGGGCCCCTTCTCAGCGTCTCCCGGGAGAGCTGGCGGGCGTTTTTGGGGCAGTTCGGGTAGGCGGGTGGCGCATGCGCGTGAGGGGCGTCCGGTGGGTTCAGTGCCGGGCGCCCCTCACTTGCGTATGGAGTGTTACAGCTGCTCGATCACGTAGTCGACGCACTTCGTCAGGGCCTCGACGTCTGCCGGGTCGATGGCCGGGAACATCGCGACGCGGAGCTGGTTGCGGCCCAGTTTGCGGTAGGGCTCGGTGTCGACGATGCCGTTGGCGCGCAGGACCTTGGCGACGGCGGCGGCGTCGATCTCGTCCGTGAAGTCGATCGTGCCGATGACCTGGGAGCGCTTGGCCGGGTCGGAGACGAACGGGGTGGCGTACTTGGACTCGTCCGCCCAGGCGTACAGGCGGGTCGAGGAGTCCTTTGTGCGGGCCGTGGACCAGTTCAGGCCGCCCTGGCCGTTCAGCCATTCCAGCTGTTCGTTCAGCAGGAACAGCGTGGCCAGCGCCGGGGTGTTGTACGTCTGGTTCTTGCGGGAGTTGTCGATCGCCGTGGGGAGACTGAAGAACTCCGGGACGTGGCGGCCGGAGGCGTGGATACGCTCGGCCCGCTCGATCGCTGCCGGGGAGAAGACGCCGATCCACAGGCCGCCGTCGGACGCGAAGCACTTCTGCGGGGCGAAGTAGTAGACGTCCGTCTCGGCGATGTCGACCGGGAGGCCGCCGGCGCCGGAGGTGGCGTCCACCAGGACCAGGGCGCCCTCGTCGGCGCCCGCCGGCCGCTTGATGGGCATGGCGACACCGGTGGAGGTCTCGTTGTGGGTGAGGGCGTAGACGTCCACGCCCGCCTCGGCGGCCGCCTCCGGGTGCGTGCCCGGGTCGGAGGAGATCACGGTGGGTTCGGCGAGCCAGGGAGCGAGCTTCGCGGCCTTGGCGAACTTCGAGCTGAATTCGCCGAAGCTGAGATGCTGCGACTTGTTCTCGATCAGACCGTGCGTCGCGATGTCCCAGAACGCGGTGGAGCCGCCGTTGCCGAGGATCACCTCATAGCCCTCGGGGAGGGAGAACAGCTCGGAGATGCCCTCGCGCACCTTGCCGACCAGGTTCTTCACGGGGGCCTGGCGGTGGGAGGTGCCGAGCAGGGACGTACCGGTCGCGGCCAGGGCGTCCAGCGCCTCCGTCCGCACCTTGGAGGGACCCGCCCCGAAACGACCGTCGGCGGGCTTGATGTCAGCGGGAATCTGGATCTCGGCCACGAACGGAGCCTAACGGCTAGGGGAAACTCCGGCGCAAATCGTCCGTCCGCTGAGACGGGTGATGGACGGGCCGGGGGGAGGCCTGTCCATCACCCGCGCCGCTCACCCGCCGAGCTTCACCGGCAGCTCGAACAGCTCGTTCTGGGTGACCACCGGCTTGTTGCGCAGCTCACTCGCCGGAACCGCCAGGTCGAGCCGCGGGAAGCGGGCGTACAGGGCGGGGAGCGCCACACCCGCCTCCAGCCGGGACAGCGCCGCGCCGGGGCACACATGCGGGCCGTGACCGAAGGAGATGTGCCGGTTGGCACTCTCCCGGGTGATGTCGAAGTCACCGGCCGTGGGGCCGTGCGCCTTCTCGTCGCGGCCGATCGCGGTGTACGACACGATCAGCGCGTCCCCGGCCGGCAGGACCTTGTCCCCGACCGGCACGTCCTCCGTCGCGAACCGGATCAGCACATGGGACGTCGGCGACGCGTACCGCAGCGTCTCCTCGACCACCGCCGACCAGTCCGCCTGGCCGGAGAGCACCAGCTCCCGCTGCTCCGGGTGGGTGGACAGGTTCACCACCGCGTTGACGATGAGCGAGATCGTCGTCTCGTGACCGGCCGCCACCATCAGCTGGAGCGTGGCGACGATCTCCTCGTCGGTGAGGCTGTCGCCGTCCTCCGACGCCTGGACGAGCGCGGAGGTCAGATCGTCGCCCGGGTTCTCACGCTTGTCCGCGACCGTCGCGGCCATGATCCCGGCCAGCTCGGTCAGCGTCGCGATGACCTCCTCCGGCGGGGTCTGCGTGGAGAAGAACTTCTCGAACAGCACCTTCAGCCGCGGCAGCCGCTCCTTCGCGAGACCCATCAGATCGGCGACGACGTACATCGGCAGCGGGTAGGCGAACACCGCCTTCAGGTCGAGGGTGTCTTCCGGCTGGGCGGCCATCTGGTCCAGCAGGCCCTCGGTCAGCTCCGTGATCCGCTCCCGCATCCGCTCCACCCGGCGGGGCGTGAGCGCCTGCGCGACCAGCGTGCGCAGCCGGCGGTGGTCGGCGCCGTCCACGGTGAGCATGGAACGGGGCGGGTTGGCCAGCCCGATCAGCGGCCAGTCGGGGGCTATCTCACCGCGCTGCCAGGCACCCCACACGTTGATGTCCTTCACCAGCCGCGGGTCGGTCAGCAGCTTCTTCGCCTCGGCATGGTGGGTCACCGCCCACACCGGTACCCCGCCCGGCAGGGTCACGGCGGCCAGCGGCCCCGCCGCCCGCAGCGCCGCGGTCTCCGCGTCCAGGTCGGAGACGAAGGGGTCGAGCGGGATAGGGGTCTGTGCGGTGCCCGTCGTCGTGATGTCCGTACCAGCCGTCATGCGAGGGTTCCTCCAAGGGCGGGAATGGGAGTGAAGGTGACCGGCAGCTCGGACAGCCCGCGCAGCCACGGCGAGGGACGGCGGGTGAGGCTCGCCGCCGGCACCGCGAGGTCGATGTCCGGCAGCCGGTCCAGGACGACCTCGATGCCGGTCCGCGCGATCACCTCGGCGATCTCCTGCGCCGGGAACGGGCAGCGGTGCTCCCCGTGACCGAACGAGAAGTGGGCACTGTTGCCGCCGGTCAGCGCCGAACCGTCGGTGCGCACCTGGGGATCGGAGTTGGCGCCCTGGAGACCGAGGAGCAGCATGTCACCGGCGCGGATACGGCGCCCCCCGAGCTGGGTGTCGCGGGACGCCCAGCGGGCGGCCACGTTCTGGCACGGGGTGTCCTCCCACAGCACCTCGTTCATCGCCTCGGCGATGCTGTTGCGGCCGCCGAACAGGGACGCGGCGAACCGGCCGTCGGTGAGCATCAGACGCAGCGAGTTGCCCATCCAGTCGGCGGTCGGCTGGTGCCCGGCGGCCATCATCACCATCAGATCCTGGACAATCTCCTCCTCGGTGAAACCCGACGCGTCGGCGAGCATCCGCGACGCGACGTCCTCGGCCGGCTCCTTCTTCCGCTCGGCCACCAGTTCCGTCATCGACGTGAACAGATGGGTCTGGCCCGCCAGCGCCCGCTCCCGCCCGTCGATCATGTCGTTGAGGGCGGTGACCAGAGCCGGGCCCGCCTCGTCGGGGAAGCCGTAGAGCCGGGCCAGTACCCGCACCGGCAGCAGCATCGCGTACTCGCCGATGATGTCCGCGCGGCCCTTGGGGCAGAGGGCGTCGATCAGCTCGTCCGCGAACTTCTCGGCGTAGCCGCGCAGCTCGAACGGGTCGACCGCCTCCAGCGCGTTCACCAGCATCCCGGCCCGCTCGCGATGCCGCTCACCGACGGTGTACAGGATCGACGGCTGCCTGCGGCCGATCATCGGCAGTAGCGGCCAGTCGTCGGGGATGTCCTCCCACTGGTTCCACAGCTCGGAGTCGCGGCTGAACAGCACCGGGTCGCCGGTGATCTGGTGCAGCTCGCGGTAGCCGAGCACCAGCCAGGCCGGTGCGTCGCCGTCGAGCACCACCGGCACCACACTGCCGTGATCGCGCCGCATCTCCCGGTACACCCGGGCCGGGTCGTCCTGGAGCAGGTTTCCCTGGAAGGGGACGGCGTTGGGGAGGGGGGCGGGACTCACACCAGCTCCTGACGGGAGGCTCGGGCCGGATCGGCGTACAGGCTCCGGATGTGCTCGACCAGGGTGATCAGCACGATCTTGCTGGACTCCCGGGAGCGCGCGTCGCAGTTCACCAGCGGTACATGGGGGTCGAGGTCCAGGGCCTCGCGGATCTGCTGGGGAGTGAACGTGGGGCCGCCGAAGTCGTTGCAGGCCACGATGAACGGCGTGCCGTGCTTCTCCAGCCGGTCGATGGCGTACCAGGAGTCGTCGATGCGCCGGGTGTCGACCAGCACGACCGCGCCGAGAGTCCCGGAGAACAGCCGGTCCCAGAGGAACCAGAACCGTTCCTGGCCGGGCGCCCCGAACAGATACAGCACGTTGCGCGCGTCGAGGGTGATGCGGCCGAAGTCGAAGGCGACAGTGGTCGCGGACTTGCCGCTCACCCCGCTCACGTCGTCGACGGCCTCGCCGGCCTGCGTCATCGTCTCCTCGGTGTTGAGGGGACGGATCTCGCTGACCGAACGGACCATCGTCGTCTTGCCGGCGCCGAAGCCGCCCACGACCACGATCTTCAGGCCGTTGTCGGCCGACGCGCCGAGTGGCGTACGGGTCTCGGCCGCGGGGTGCGTCTCAGAGGTTGCGGAGTCCAACGAGCACCTGCTCCAGGATGTCGGGGTCGGGAACGGCGGCCTTGCGGGGGTGACGGGCGCTGACCCGGCCCGCCGCGAGAAGGTCGGAGAGCAGGATCCGCGTGATGCTGACGGGCAGCTTCAGCTCGGCGGCGATCTCCACGACCGCCGTGGGGCGCTCGGTCAGCTGGAGGATCGCCGTGTGCTCGGACTGCATGCCCGGCGCCGGATCGCATTCGGCGACCACCAGGGTCACCAGGTCGAAGGGGTTGTCGGGCCCGGACCGGCTGCGCCCTCCGGTGAGGGTGTACAGCCGGTCGGGGGCGTCGTCCCTGCCGGGCCTGCTCATGAGCGGCGCGGCAGGGCGGTCAGGTGCTCGCCGAGTTGTTCCACGAGTTCGCTCATGTTGTGCCCGATGAGTCCGGCGTCCGCGTCCTCGGTGGTGACCACGGCCAGGTGCGCGCCCTGACCGGCCTCCACGATGAACAGCACGCCCCCGTAGAACTCGGTCATCGCCGAGCGCACCCCGCCGCTGCCGTCGCCGAACTCGACGGAGGCGCCGTGCGACAGCGACTGGATGCCGGCGGCGATCGCGGCGAGCTGGTCGGCCTGGTCGGCGGAGAGCTCCGGGGTGCGGCACAGTTTCAGGCCGTCACGGGACAGCACGAGCGCGTGCCGTGCGCCGGGCGTGCGCTCCAGCAGGCCCTCCAGCAGCCAGGTGAGCTTCTCGTCGGCGGTCGTCGTGCCGGTCATGAGGTGGTGTCGCCTTCCGGGGTCGCGGGAGTGGGCTGTGCTTCGGGGGTCGGGTCGGGGGTGGGCTGTGCTTCGAGGGTCGGGTCGGGGGTGGTGTCCGGGGTGGTGTCGGTGTCGCCCGCGCCCGGGGCGTCCCGGGTGTCCGCGGGAGTACCGGAGTCCGGGTCGGCCGTGTCGTCCGAGGTGGGGGCGCGCACGGCCTGGCGGAAGCTGCTGAAGCGGGCGGTACGGGCTCGTGTCTCCTCGGCCGTGGGGGCGGGCCGGGTGGTGGAAGCGGGCCCGGCGCCCGCACGCGTGCGTTCGGCCTCGGCGAGGGTCCGGCCGCGGCGCCGGCGGGGGAGTACGAGCGGCGGCGCGGGGTCGCAGTCGGGGGACGGGGACTCGTGGGTCGGGACCGGGTCGGGGTCGAGGTCGGCTCCGGCGCGGGCGGCGGCGTACGAGGGGGCGGGGCGGGTGTTCCCGCGGGGCGCCGGAGGGTCGGATCGGTCGGCGGGCGCGGGGTCGGCGGTGGTGCCGCTGCCGTCGACGTGTCTGTCGTCGTGCGCGGTGGCGTGGCCGGTCTCGGGTTCGGGTCGGCCGGGGGTGAGGGTCGGGGCGGTGTCCGGGCGGTCGTCCGTGTCTGCCGAGTCCGTCGGGCTCTCCTGGCCGGCCGCGGGTATCTGCACCGGGGTGGCCGCGCGGGGCGCCGGGATCGCGGCCGACTCCGTGCCGACCGGGGACGTGAGCGCCGGGCCGGCGGCACGGGACGCCTGGGTGGCAGCGCCCTGTGCCGGGGCCGTCGCCGGCGCGTCCGGCGGGACGAGGATGTCCTGCGGGACGAGCACCAGCACCCCCGTACCGCCGCGGGCCGACGGACGGTACGAGACCCGGAGCCCATACCTCCGGGCCAGCCGGCCGACCACCGCGAGACCGAGGCGGGTGCCGGTCAGGCCCCCCAGCTCGGCGGACTCCCCGGAGACGGCGCGTTCGGCGCGGCGCAGCTGGGCCTCGCCCATGACGAGCCCGCTGTCCTCGACGGACACGATGACGCCGGCCGGGACCTCCTCGACGTACACGTGGACCTCGGCGGTCGGCGGTGAGAAGTTCGCTGCGTTGTCGAGGAGTTCGGCGAGCGCGTGCATCACGCCCTCGGCGGCGTGGCCCGCGACCGCGGCGTCGCTGGTGGAGTGGACCCGGACCCGCCGGTAGCCGCTGATCCGGCCCATGGCGCCGCGCAGAATCGACTCCATGGCGATGGGCCTGGCCCAGCGGCGGCCGGAGCGGGCGCCGGTGAGGACGGCGACGGAGTCGGCGAGCCTGCCCGCCTGCGCGGTGCGGTGGTCGAGGTGGAGCAGGTCGGCGAGGACCTCCTCGTCGTGGTGCTTCTCCTCCATCGCGCGCAGGTCGGCGAGCATGCCGGTGGACAGCGCCTGCATCCGCCCGGCCGCGTTGGCGGTCGCGGAGAGGGCGGCGGCGCGGGCGCTGTTGGCCTGGCGCAGCTTGGCGGCGAGCCGCTTGGTCTCCCCGGTGAGCCGGACCTGCTCCTGCGCGAGACGGTCGCGCTCGGCGCCCAGCCGGTCCCGCTCCTCGGCGTGCTCCCGGGTCAACCGGGCGACGTCCGCGGTGTGTTCGTCGGCCAGGCGGCGCAGTTCCGCTTCGTGCCGTTCGGCGGTGCACGTGAGCTCGGCGGAGTGCTCGTCGGTGAGCCGGGCCTGCTCGTCCGCGTGCTCCTGCGTCAACCGGGCGGTGGTGAGAGCGTGCTGCTCGGTGAGACGGTCGCGCTCCGCGGCCAGGGCCTGGGCGAGGTGGTTGCGCTCGTGGTCCAGCTCGGCGGACAACCGGGCGCGCTCACGGGTGAGTTCGCCGGTGAGCCGTTCGTGCTGCCGGCGGGACTCCTCCGTCAGCCGGGACCGTTCCTGGAGCAGCCGGCCGACGTCCTCGGTGACGGCCTCCAGCCGCGCCCGTGCCGCACGCGCGGACAGGACGGCGTGCGTGGCAAGGGCGGCGGCCGCACACAGCAGCACGACGGCGACCGCCCCGGTCACCGCCACGGCGCCGGTCGCGGCGTCCGGGACGAGGAGGGCGGCGGCGAGCACGGCGACTGCGCCGAGTACCGCGGTGATCAGAGGGACGGGCAGCAGACTGCGGGGGGCGGGGCGGTCGCCGGGGAGCAGGGGGGAGGTCATCAATCAGGGTCCTCGGTGGGTCCTCGGTCGGTCCGCGGGCGTGCGCCATCGTGGCTGCGCGGCCCTCGGGCGGGTTCCATGGGACGCCGGACCTGATTCTGGGGTCGCTTTTCGAACGAGGCCCGACAACTGCGCGCAACTCGCAGTCACTATAAGAGAGTTCGTGATCGCCTTGGGAAGATTCAGCTTCCCTGCTCTGTTAAACATCGGGTTTCCCGGGGCGGCCGGGGTACTGCGGGCCGTGTGCGCCGTCTGCGGCGTCGGGCCTCGCGGAGGCATCCTGAGGGCATGACGGATCACCGGGAACTGCCGGCCGCACTGCGGGCCGCCGTACGCGGCGAGGTCGATTTCGGCACGGCCGCACGTGCGCTGACCACGATGGACGCCTCGAACTACCGCCGGGTGCCGCTCGGCGTGGTGGCTCCACGGGACGCCGACGACGTGGCGGCGGTGCTGTCGGTGTGCCGGTCGCACGGCGTTCCCGTGGTGCCGCGCGGCGGCGGTACGTCGATCGCGGGGCAGGCGACCGGCACGGGCGTGGTGCTCGACTTCACACGGCACATGAACCGCCTGCTGTCCCTCGATCCGCAGGCGCGCACGGCCGTGGTCCAGCCGGGTCTGGTCCTCGACCGGCTCCAGGAGGCGGCCGCCCCGCACGGCCTGCGCTTCGGGCCGGACCCCTCCACCCACAGCCGCTGCACCCTCGGCGGCATGATCGGCAACAACTCCTGCGGCTCCCACTCGGTGGCCTGGGGCACGACCGCCGACAGTGTGCGCGAACTGTCGGTCGTCACCCCGCGCGGGGACCGGCTGGGCCCGGCACGGGGGTGGGCGGGCGCCCCGGCCGGCCTGCGCGAGCTCGTCGACGGCGAGCTGGCCCGCCTCCGCACGGGTTTCCCGGACCTCCCCCGCCGCATCTCCGGCTACGCGCTGGACGCGCTGCTGCCCGAGAACGGCGCCGATGTCGCCCGTTCCTTCTGCGGTTCGGAGGGCACGCTGGGCGTGCTCACAGAGGCCGTGGTGGACCTCGTACGCGCTCCCCGCGCGCGTGCGCTCGCCGTGCTGGCGTACGCGGACGAGGGCGGGGCGGCGGAGGCGGCCCCGGGGCTGCTGGCGTACGGCCCGCTGACCGTGGAGGGCATGGCGGCGGACCTCGTGCCCGCCTCCGACGCCGGGGACCTCCCGCGCGGGGGAGCCTGGCTGTTCGTGGAGACCGGCGGCGACACCGGGGCGGAGGCACGCGCGCGTGCGGAGACGATCGCCCGCGCGGCGGACGTCGTGGACTCCGCGGTGGTCACCGACCCGGCCCGGCAGCGGACCTTGTGGCGGATCCGCGAGGACGCGAGCGGTACGGCGACGAGGATGCCGGACGGCAGGGAGGCCTGGCCGGGCTGGGAGGACTGCGCGGTGCCGCCGGCCCGGCTCGGCGCGTATCTGCGGGACTTCCGGGCGCTGCTGGCCGAGCACGGGCTGCGGGGCACCCCGTACGGGCACTTCGGGGACGGCTGCATCCACGTACGCATCGACTTCGACCTGCTGACCGGCCCCGGCGTCGCCCGCTTCCGGCGCTTCTCGCAGGAGCTGGCCGACCTGGTCGTCTCCCACGGCGGCTCGCTGTCCGGGGAGCACGGCGACGGACAGGCCCGCGCCGAGCTGCTGCCGCGCATGTACGGCCCGGAGACGGTCGCCCTCTTCGAGCGCGTCAAGGCGGTCTGGGACCCCGACGACCTGCTCAACCCGGGCATGCTGGTCCGCCCGGCCCCCCTGGACGCCAACCTCCGCTTCGCCGTCCTCCCGCGCGATCCGGTGGACGTCGCCTTCGGCTACCCCGCCGACGACGGCGACTTCTCGGCGGCCGTCCGCCGCTGCGTGGGCGTCGCCAAGTGCCGTACGACGTCCGTGTCGGGGCCGGAGGTGATGTGCCCGTCGTTCCGCGCGACGGGCGAGGAGCAGCACTCCACGCGCGGGCGCGCCCGCCTGCTGCACGAGATGCTCGCGGGCGAGCTGGTGACCGACGGCTGGCGCTCGACTGAGGTACGGGACGCGCTCGACCTGTGCCTGTCCTGCAAGGGCTGCCGCTCGGACTGCCCGGTCGAGGTCGACATGGCCACGTACAAGGCGGAGTTCCTCCACCACCACTACGCGGGCCGCCGCCGTCCGGCCGCCCACTACGCGATGGGGTGGCTGCCGGTATGGCTGAACCTGGCCGCGCGGACGAGGACGGCGGGCCCGCTCAACGCCCTGGCCTCCGTAGGACCGCTCGCCCGCGCGGCGAAACGGCTGGGCGGGATCGCGCGGGAGCGGGAGATCCCGTCTTTGGCGACGGAGCCTTTCAGCCGATGGTGGAGGCGGAGGCGGACATCCGCTGAGGGGGGTGGCCCGCTGGTTGTGCTGTGGCCGGACACGTTCACCGAGCACCTGTCGCCGTCGGTGGGCCGGGCGGCGGTACGGGTACTGGAGGCGGCGGGGATGCGGGTGGTGCTGCCGCCGACGCTGCGGCCGGGGTCCGGCGGGCGGGTGGGCGACGCCCGGTCACGCTCTCCGTTGTCCCTGCTGACGGCGCGGCGCGGGCGGGTCTGCTGTGGCCTGACGTACCTCTCCACGGGCCAACTGCACCGGGCGCGTGCGGTGCTGCGCCGCACCCTGGGACTCCTGGAGCCGGTCCTCGCCACGGACGCGCCGCTGGTGGTGCTGGAACCGAGCTGTGCGGCCGCGTTGCGCACGGACGCCCCGGAGCTCCTGCACGACGACCCCCGCGCGGCTCAACTGGCGTCCCGCATCCTGACGTTCGCAGAGGCACTGGAACGATACGCCCCCCACTGGACCCCGCCCGCCGTGAACCGCCCGGTCACCGGGCAGACCCACTGCCACCAGCACGCGGTCCTGGGCGACGGCCCCGACCGCAGACTCCGCCAGGCGGCCGGCCTCACCGGCGAACTGGCGGGCGGCTGCTGCGGCCTGGCGGGCAACTTCGGCTTCGAGGACGGCCACTACCACGTCTCGCGCGCCTGCGCGGAGGAGCAACTGCTGCCCTCCGTACGGGAGGCGCCGGAGGGCGCGGTGGTCCAGGCGGACGGCTTCTCCTGCCGGACGCAGCTGGAGCAGCTGGGAGGCGTGCGGGGCCGCCACCTCGCGGAGATCCTGGCGGAGGCGCTGGAGGAGACGTGACGTTCTGCCTCAGTCCGTTCTGCCTCAGTCGAGGCAGAACTCGTTCCCCTCGATGTCCTGCATGACGATGCACGAGTCGGTGCCGTCGTAGAGCAGCCGCAGGCGGGTGGCGCCGAGGGGGACCAGTCGGGCGCACTCGGCCTCCAGCGCGGCCAGCCGCTCCTCCCCGGTCAGCCCGGTGCCGACACGGACGTCGAGGTGGACGCGGTTCTTGACGGTCTTGCCCTCGGGCACCCGCTGGAAGAACAGCCGCGGCCCGGCACCGGTGGGGTCACTCGCCGCCCACCAGGCGCCGTCCCCGTCGGGGAACTCCTTCTGGTTGAACTCCTCCCAGGACCCGTACCCCTTGGGCGGCACCACGGTGTACCCCAGCACCTCGCACCAGAACCGGGCCACCCGCTCGGGGTCCGCACAGTCGAACGCGACTTGCACCTGCCTGATCTCTGCCATGGGGCGCACCCTAACAAGCGGTCGGTCGCCCGCCACCGGCTTTGTTCCAGCCGCCCCGCGCCCCGGACGACGTGTGTCAAGTCGATGTGCGGGGCACCTGTTGCTGGTTAGAGTCGTACGTCACACCTGGTTGTGGGGACAACCGGAGTGCCTTTGGGGGAGGGCCCGCAGCACATGAGTCGTCGTTCCACCGGTTTTGTCAGCGTCTGGGCCGAGATGCAGCGGCAGCAGCAGCGTCAGCAGGAGGCCGACGCAAGGCGGCGCCGACAGGAGGAGCGGCGGGCGCGGGCCCATCAGCGGCGCGTCGAGCGGGACCACCGCGAGTACCGGAAGGCGGAGGCCCTCCGGCGTACGGAGGAACTGGACGCGCAGGTCGCGTCGTTGCGGGCGCTGCTCGCGTCGGGGTGCGGGGCGGCGCCGTTCCGGGCCGCGACGCTGATGCGGGCGGAGACCGTGCAGCCGTTCGCGCCCGGCCCGCTCGTGCAGCCGGTGCCCATGCCGGACGAGCGGCACTACCAGCCGCAGGGCGGGGGCTGGACCGCGCACCGCAGGGCCCAGGCGCAGGCGGAGGCACGGGCGCGGTTCGAGCGGGACTGGCACGCCGCGCAGGCCGCCGAGGCGCAGCGGCAGCAGCAACTCGCCGCCTACCAGCGGCAGTACCAGGAGTGGGCCGACGCCCAGCTGGCCGAGGTGCGCCGGCACAACGCCGGGGTCGCCGCGACCGTCGAGGGCGTGCGCCGCCGCGAGCCCGACGCCGTGATCGAGTACTTCTCCGCCGCCCTCTACTCCTCGACGGCCTGGCCGGAAGGGTTCCCGCGCCAGGTGGCCGCGGCCTACGACCCGGCGGCGGGGCAGCTCGTCCTGGACTGGGAGCTGCCCGCGTACGACGTGGTGCCGGAGACCAAGGTGGTCCGGTACATGGCGAGCGTCGACCAGGACAAGGAGACGCCCCGCCCCGTGGGCCAGCGGCGTGCGCTGTACAGAGAGGTCCTGGCCCAGTGCATGCTGCTCGTGCTGCACGAGCTGTTCGCCGCGGACGAGCAGGGCGCCCTGGAGTCGGTGGCGCTGAACGGCTTCGTCGACGGCCACGATCCGACGACGGGCCGGCCCGGGCAGATCCACCTCGCCACCGTCATGGCCGAGCGTGCCGCGTTCCAGGAGCTGCACCTGGCGCAGGTGGATCCGGAGAGCTGCTTCGCCGACGCGCTGCGCGGTCAGGTCTCGGCACGCCCCGACCAGCTCGCGGCCGTACGGCCCGGCAGGCGGCCGCAGGACGTCGGCAACCGGGTCGTCGCCCACGGCGGCGACGAGGACCCCGACCTGTTCGCCATGGACCCGGTGGCCTTCGAGAACCTGGTCGCCGACCTCTTCCGCGCCATGGGCATGCAGGCGGTCACCACCCAGCGCTCCAACGACGGCGGCGTGGACGTCGACGCGCTGGACCCGACGCCGATCCGGGGCGGCAAGATCGTCGTCCAGGTGAAGCGCTACCGGAACACGGTGCCGCCGACCGCCGTGCGCGACCTCTACGGCACCGTGCAGGACGCCGGCGCCAACAAGGGCGTCCTCGTGACGACGTCCGGCTTCGGCCCCGGCTCGCACACCTTCGCCAACGGCAAGCCGCTGGAGCTCATCCCGGGCCCTGAACTCGTCGACCTTCTCCACCGCCATGGTCTGCGGGGACGGCTCGGCGACGGGACGACGGGGAGCACGCCCCGCCCGGCGGATCCGGACGAGGATCGGCTGCCCGACGACTACAACGTCCTGGGCATGAGCTGGACCGGCGGCGTCGCGCTGGACGTGTGCGCGCTCGTGTGCCGCGGCAGCCGTGTGCTCAGCGACGACCACTTCGTCTTCTTCAACAACCCCGGCACCCCGGACGGCGCCGTTCGCGCCCTGGAGGCCACCGCACCCGACAAGGCCGCGATGCGCGTCGCCTTCGACGGGCTGCCCGGCGAGGCAGACCGTTTCGTGCTGGTGGCCGCCGTCGACCCGGAGGTGAACCCGGACGCGGACCTCGCGGGCTTCACGGACGCCCGCATCCGCCTCCTCGACCCGGGGCTCACCGAGCTGGGACAGCTGGAGGTGTCCGACGGCCGGGCGGGCGAGACGGCCCTGGTCCTCGGCTCCTTCCGCCGCCGCGCGAACGGCGACTGGGACTTCGTCCTGGGCGGCAAGGGGTACCGGGGCGGGCTTGAGGAACTGGTGCAGGACTTCGGAATCGAGGTGCGGTAGCCCTACGCGGGGGCGGTCGCGGCGTACATCGGCCCCTCAGGGCGTCGTCTCGCCCCTGACCAGCGGGTGGCACACCGGCTGGACGCCCTCGGGGAGGGCGTCCGGTGCGCACCAGCGGGCCTCCAGGATCTCGAAGGGATCCAGGCGCAGTTCGCCGCCGAGGAGACGGGCCTCGAAGGCCATCTCCATCCGGGTGCGGAAGCCGCTGTTCAGCATGACCAGGCGGCCGACCTCGACGTCGAGGCCGGTCTCCTCCTTGACCTCGCGCACCACGGTCGCCCGGAAGTCCTCGCCCTTGCGCGCGAAGCCGCTCGGCAGGCCCCACTGGCGGCCCGGCGGCCACATCCGGTGCTTCAGCAGCAGCACCCGTCCCTCGTCGTCGCGGACCACTCCCGTCACGCCGACCACGAACTTGGCGTGCAGCAGCCACATGATGCGGCTCTGTAGCGGGCGCAGAAGTCGCCAGAGACGGACGAGAAGACGTCGCACAGGGCCTCGGATGCTGGGAACGGACGGGGGTGTCACCAGTAAAGACCGTACCCGGTGGGGTACACGTCGTGGACGGAGTTGACCGAGGCGGCACCCGGGCCTCATCGTCAGGCTTATAAACGCTTTACGGTGCTGACACGGTCCAATACGCTGGACCGGACAGTCCAGCAAGTAGCACACTCGGTAGGCAAGTGTCCGCTCCGACGTCCCTGGAAGGCCCCGTGACCACCCCCAGCGCCGCCACGTCGTCCACCGCCCCCGGGGCGGGCCACGCCCCCGCTTCCCCGTCGGCCGGCGTCCCGCGAGGCCGGGGTTCCCTGGGGCCCGTCGGGCTGGTCCTCGCCGGCGGGGTCTCCGTTCAGTTCGGCGGGGCGCTGGCGGTGACGCTGATGCCGCGGGCAGGCGCGCTCGGGGTCGTGTCGCTGCGGCTGCTGGTGGCCGCGCTCGTGCTGATCGTGCTGTGCCGGCCCCGGCTGCGCGGGCACTCGCGCGCCGACTGGGGCACGGTGATGGTCTTCGCCGTCGCCATGGCCGCGATGAACGGCCTCTTCTACCAGTCCGTCGCCCGTATCCCGCTCGGCCCCGCGGTCACCCTGGAGGTCCTCGGCCCGCTCACCCTGTCCGTCCTGGCCTCACGGCGGGCGATCAACATCCTGTGGGCCGCGCTGGCCCTCACCGGCGTGTTCCTCCTGGGCGGCGGAGGCTTCAGCGGCCTCGACCCGCTGGGCGTCGCCTTCGCACTGGGCGCCGGCGCCATGTGGGCGGCATACATCGTCTTCAGCGCGCGTACGGGACGACGCTTCCCCCAGGCGGACGGGCTCGCCCTCGCGATGGGCGTCGCGGCGGTCCTCTTCCTGCCGCTGGGCATCGCCGAGTCCGGCACGAAGCTCCTGGACCCGACGGTCCTCGCCCTGGGCGCTGCGGTCGCGGTGCTGTCCTCCGTGCTCCCGTACACGCTCGAACTCCTCGCCCTGCGCCGCCTGCCCGCCTCCACCTTCGCGGTCCTGATGAGCCTGGAACCGGCCCTCGCGGCCACCGCGGGCTTCCTGATCCTCGACCAGGCCCTCTCCACCGCTGAGGCCGCCGCCATCACCCTGGTCATCGCGGCGAGCATGGGCGCGGTACGGACGCAGGTGGGACGGGGGAAGGCCAAGGGAGCGGAGACTCTCTCCTGACGATCGCCGGGCGTGGCGAGGCGCGTCAGGAGGCCGCCAAGGCGGTGCACAGGGAGGGCTGCACGGCGTCGCCTAGAGCCGCACCGAAAGGTTCCCCACAGTGGCCGTTATGGTCAGCTCGCCACCGATGGCGTGGAGGTAAGCCGCCATGGTTGAGGTGTCCAAGCGAGCGGTGCCGCGCTCGATCTGACTGACCCGTCCCTGAGTGACACCCATCGCCTTGGCGACCTGGACCTGGGTGAAGCCTTGCGCCTTGCGCAGCGCGGCCAGTTCGTGCCCGCGCTCCGCGTCGACCATCTCCGCCTTGATGGCGTCGATGCGCTCGCGCTTCTCGGGGGTGATGTCGGCCGTCAGGTCGTCCATGGAACCAAGCTTCATGTTCCCCGTCCTTCCTTCTTCTCCTGCTCCAGCGCCTCAAGGTAGGCCGTGAACCTGTCGTCCGCCTCTTTGATTGCCCGGGGGTACCAGGCCGCCCATTGGCGTCCGGCGGCCTTGTTCCCCGCCACCAGGAAGATCGCCCGCCGCTCGGGATCGAAGACGAACAGCAGCCTGATACTCACCGTTCCGCCGCTGCGTGGGCGTAACTCCCGCATGTTCCGGTAGCGACTTTTCTCGATCGCACCGACTGTTGGCCGCCGCAGCGCCGGCCCCACCTCTTGGAGGCGTTCCAAGGCGGCTATCACGTGCAGATGGCTGTCAGGGTCCTCCTTGGCGAGCGTTTTGATCCAGTCCAGCACATCTTCGAAGAAGCGCAGCTCATAGGGTTCGGCCACAACGAAAAAATTAGCACAGACTAATATTCGCAGGCAAGTGGTCACCTTGCATCCGGCTTCAGGTCGGCGCCCTAAATCCAGCAAGCACGCTTGCTTGTTTTCCGCACCGCTGTCATGCTCCACGCAACCGCGCCGCACACCGCCGTGTCCGTGTCCCGAGGGGAGCGCCTCGTGTCCGATCCGACGTCCGTGATCGACGATCTGCGTCAGGAGAGCGAAGGGCTCGACCGGCTCGTGGCCGGGCTCGGCCCCGAGCGGTGGGCGCTGCCCACACCCGCCGCCGGATGGACCGTCGCCCACCAGATCGCCCACCTCGCCTGGACCGACCACTCCGCGCTGCTCGCCGTCACCGACGCGGGCGCGTTCCAGGCGGTGGTGGAGCGGGCCCTCACCGCACCCCACACCTTCGTGGACGAGGGTGCCGAGGAGTACGCCCGGTCCGCGCCCGCCGAGCTGCTCGCGCGGTGGCGTGAGGGGCGTGCCGCGCTGGAGAAGGCGCTGCGGGAGGCCCCGGCCGGGGCGCGGTTCCCCTGGTACGGGCCGCCCATGTCCGCCGCCTCCATGGCCACCGCCCGTCTCATGGAGACCTGGGCGCATGGGCTGGACGTGGCGGACGCGATCGGTGTCACCAGGCCACAGGGCCACCGGCTCCGGCATGTGGCCTGGCTCGGGGTGCGCACCCGGGACTTCGCCTACGGCGTGCACGGGCTCACCCCGCCCGCCGACCCCTTCCGGGTCGAACTCGTCGCGCCGGGGGGCGGCACCTGGGCGTACGGGCCCGAGGACGCGCCGCAGCGGGTCAGCGGCCCCGCGCTCGACTTCTGCCTGCTCGTCACCCAGCGTGCCCACCGCGCGGACCTCGCCCTCACCGCCGAGGGGCCCGACGCCGACCGCTGGCTGGACATCGCCCAGGCCTTCGCCGGGCCGGCCGGCGGTGGACGGGAGCCGCGGGAGAGCACCCGGTGACCCTGCGCATCGGCAACTTCTCCGGCTTCTACGGCGACCGCCTCGACGCCCTGCGCGAAATGCTCACCGGCGGCGAGGTCGACGTCCTCACCGGCGACTACCTCGCCGAACTGACCATGCTCATCCTCGCCCGCGACCGGCTCAAGGACCCCTCCGCCGGGTACGCCCGCACCTTCCTGCGCCAACTGGAGGAGTGCCTCGGCCCCGCCCACGAGAAGGGCGTCAGGATCGTCACCAACGCGGGCGGGCTCAACCCGGGCGGCCTCGCCGACGCCGTACGGGCCCTCGCCGGCCGGCTCGGCATCCCCGTACGGGTCGCCCACGTCGAGGGCGACGACCTCACCGCGCGGTACCCCGGGAGCCTCGCCGCCCACGCCTACCTCGGCGGCTTCGGCATCGCGGAATGCCTCCGCGCGGGCGCCGACGTCGTCGTCACCGGCCGTGTCACCGACGCCGCCCTCGTCACCGGGCCGGCCGCCGCCCACTTCGGCTGGGCGGCGACGGACCACGACCGGCTCGCGGGAGCCCTCGTCGCCGGACATGTGCTGGAATGCGGGACCCAGGCCACCGGCGGGAACTACGCCTTCTTCACCGAACACCCGCCCGGCGCACTCCGCAGGCCCGGCTTCCCCCTCGCCGAGATCCACGCCGACGGCACCAGTGTCATCACCAAGCACCCCGGCACCGGCGGCTTCGTCGACGTCGGCACCATCACGGCACAGCTGCTCTACGAGACCGGCGGCGCCCGGTACGCCGGACCGGACGTCACCGCCCGGCTGGACACCGTACGGCTGCGGCAGGACGGGCCCGACCGGGTGCGCGTCGAAGGGGTCCGGGGCGAGGCCCCGCCGCCCACGCTCAAGGCCGGCCTCAACCGGCTCGGCGGCTTCCGCAACGAGGTCGTGTTCGTGCTCACCGGGCTCGACATCGAGGCCAAGGCCGCGCTCGTGAAGGAGCAGATGAGCGACGCGCTCGCCAAGTCGCCGCCCGCCGAGGTGCGCTGGGAACTCGCGCGCACCGACCGGCCCGACGCCGACACCGAGGAGACCGCCAGCGCCCTGCTGCGGCTCGTCGTAAGGGACCCCTCGCAGGAGGCCGTCGGTCGGGTGCTGAGCGGGGCCGCCATCGAACTGGCCCTGGCCGGCTACCCCGGATTCCATGTCATGGCGCCACCGGGAAAGGGCTCCCCCTATGGGGTCTTCGAGGATGTGTACGTCCCCCATGGCGACGTCGACCATGTGGCCGTCCTCCACGACGGACGCCGCGTCCCCGTGACCCCGGCCCCCGACACCGCCGTACTCGAGGACGTACCGGACCCCGCTCTCCCCGAGCCGCTGCCACCGGGACCCACCACGCGAGCCCCCCTCGGACTCCTTGCCGGCGCCCGCAGCGGCGACAAGGGGGGAAACGCCAACGTCGGCGTCTGGGTCCGCACCGACGACGCCTGGCGGTGGCTCGCGCACGAGCTGACCGTCGAGCGGTTCCGCACGCTGCTCCCCGAGGCCCGCGACCTTCCCGTCACCCGCCACGTACTGCCCCGCCTGCGCGCCCTGAACTTCGTCGTCGAGGGCATCCTCGGCGAGGGCGTCGCCGCCCAGGCCCGCTTCGATCCGCAGGCCAAGGCGCTCGGCGAATGGCTGCGCTCCCGGCACCTCGACATCCCGGAGGCCCTGCTGTGACGGTCCTCGAATCCGCCCTGAACCCCGCCGACCCGGAGTACCGGGCACACCGCGACGCCATGCTCGCCAAGCTCGCCGAGCTCGACGCCGAACACGCCAAGGCCCTCGCGGGCGGCGGCGAGAAGTACGTCGAACGGCACCGCACGCGCGGCAAGCTGCTCGCCCGTGAGCGCATCGAGCTGCTCCTCGACCCCGACACGCCCTTCCTGGAACTGTCCCCGCTGGCGGGCTGGGGCAGCGAGTACACCGTCGGCGCCTCCCTCGTCACCGGCATCGGCGTCGTCGAGGGCGTGGAGTGCCTGATCACCGCCAACGACCCGACCGTGCGCGGCGGCGCCAGCAACCCCTGGAGCCTGAAGAAGGCCCTGCGCGCCAACGACATCGCGCTCGCCAACCGGCTGCCCTGCATCAGCCTCGTCGAGTCCGGCGGCGCCGACCTGCCCTCCCAGAAGGAGATCTTCATCCCCGGCGGCGCCATCTTCCGGGACCTCACCCGGCTGTCGGCGGCCGGCATCCCCACCGTCGCCGTCGTCTTCGGCAACTCCACCGCCGGGGGCGCGTACATCCCCGGCATGTCCGACCACGTGATCATGGTCAAGGAGCGGGCGAAGGTGTTCCTCGGCGGCCCGCCGCTGGTGAAGATGGCGACCGGCGAGGAGAGCGACGACGAGTCCCTGGGCGGCGCCGAGATGCACGCGCGCGTGTCGGGCCTCGCCGACTACTTCGCCGTCGACGAACCCGACGCCCTGCGCCAGGCCCGCCGCGTCGTCGCCCGCCTCAACCACCGCAAGGCGTACGACGATCCGGGACCGGCCGCCCCGCCCAAGTACGACGAGGACGAACTCCTCGGCATCGTCCCCAGCGACCTCAAGATCCCCTTCGACCCGCGCGAGGTCATCGCGCGCATCGTCGACTCCTCCGACTTCGACGAGTTCAAACCCCTCTACGGCACCAGCCTCACCACCGGCTGGGCGGCTCTCCACGGCTACCCCGTCGGCATCCTCGCCAACAAGCAAGGGGTCCTCTTCAGCGAGGAGTCCGAGAAGGCCGCGCAGTTCATCCAGCTCGCCAACCAGCGCGACATCCCCCTGCTCTTCCTGCACAACACCACCGGCTACATGGTCGGCAAGGAGTACGAACAGGGCGGCATCATCAAACACGGCGCCATGATGATCAACGCGGTCAGCAACTCCCGCGTCCCCCACCTCTCCGTCCTCATGGGCGCCTCCTACGGCGCCGGCCACTACGGCATGTGCGGCCGCGCCTACGACCCCCGTTTCCTCTTCGCCTGGCCCAGCGCCAAATCCGCCGTCATGGGCCCGCAGCAGCTCGCCGGCGTGCTGTCCATCGTCGCCCGCCAGTCGGCGGCGGCGAATGGACGGCCGTACGACGACGAGGCGGACGCGGCCCTGCGCGCCATGGTGGAGCAGCAGATCGAATCCGAGTCGCTGCCGATGTTCCTCTCCGGACGCCTCTACGACGACGGCGTCATCGACCCGCGCGACACCCGAACCGTCCTCGGCCTGTGCCTGTCCGCGATCCACACCGCCCCCTACGAGGGCGCGCGCGGCGGCTTCGGCGTCTTCCGGATGTGAGGCCCATGAGCATCACCACCCTTCTTGTGGCGAACCGCGGCGAGATCGCCTGCCGCGTGATGCGCACCTGCCGCGCGATGGGCATCCGGACCGTCGCCGTCCACTCGGACGCCGACGCCGGGGCCCTCCACACCCGCGAGGCCGACGCCGCCGTACGCCTGTCAGGGGCCACGCCCGCCGACACCTACCTGCGCGGCGACCTCATCGTGAAGGCCGCCCTCACCGCCGGAGCCGACGCCGTGCACCCCGGCTACGGCTTCCTCTCCGAGAACCCCGACTTCGCGCGGGCCGTGCACGACGCCGGCCTCACCTGGATCGGACCGCCCCCGGAGGCCATCGAGGCGATGGCGTCCAAGACGCGCGCCAAGGAGCTGATGGGCATTGAGCCCCTGCGGGACGTCACCGAGGCCGACCTGCCGGTCCTGGTCAAGGCGGCGGCGGGCGGCGGCGGACGCGGCATGCGCGTCGTACGGCGTCTCGCGGACCTGGACGGCGAGCTGGCTGCCGCCCGCGCGGAGGCCGCGAGCGCCTTCGGGGACGGCGAGGTGTTCGTCGAGCCGTACGTGGAAGGCGGACGGCACGTCGAGGTGCAGGTGCTCGGGGACACCTACGGCACGGTGTGGGTGCTCGGCACCCGTGACTGCTCGCTCCAGCGCCGCCACCAGAAGGTGATCGAGGAGGCCCCGGCGCCTCACCTCGCCCCGGGGGTCGCCGAGGAGCTGTACCACCTCGCCGTACGTGCCGCCCGCGCCGTCGGCTACGTCGGCGCGGGAACCGTCGAGTTCCTCGTCGCGGACGACCGGGTCCACTTCCTGGAGATGAACACCCGCCTCCAGGTGGAACACCCCGTGACGGAGGCCGTGTCCGGCGTCGACCTCGTCGCCGAGCAGATCCGCATCGCCGAGGGCCACGCCCTGGGCGACGACGGGCCGCCCGCCCCGCGCGGACACGCCGTCGAGGCCCGCCTCTACGCCGAGGACCCCGCCCAGGACTGGGCACCGCAGACCGGCAGGCTGCACCGCCTCGCCGTCCCCGACTCCGTACGCCTGGACACCGGCTACACGGACGGCGACGACATCGGCGTCCACTACGACCCCCTGCTCGCCAAGGTCGTCGCCCACGCACCCACCCGCGCGGAGGCAATCCGCAAGCTCGCCTCCGCCCTCGACCGCGCGGTGATCCACGGCCCCCGCACCAACCGGGACCTCCTCGTCCGCTCCCTGCGGCACGAGGAGTTCACCGAGGGGCGCATGGACACCGGGTTCTACGACCGGCATCTGCCCGCACTGACCGCCCCCGCCCCCGACCCGCACGCGCCGCTCGCCGCCGCCCTCGCCGACGCCCACGGCCGCTCCCGCTTCGGCGGCTGGCGCAACCTGCCCTCGCAGCCGCAGGTCAAGCGGTACCTCATGGACGGGCAGGAGCACGAGGTCCGCTACCGGCACACCCGCGAGGGCCTCGCGGCCGACGGAGTCCAGGTCGTGCACGCCGGCGCCGACCTGGTGATCCTCGACGTGGACGGCGTACGGCGCCGCTACGAGGTCAGCCGGTACGGCGACCGCGTCCACGTGGGCGCCACCGCCCTCACCGCCCTGCCCCGCTTCCCCGACCCCACGGCCCAGCACGCCCCCGGCTCCCTCCTGGCCCCCATGCCGGGCACGGTCGTCCGCGTCGCGGAGGGCCTCACCGAGGGCAGCCCCGTGGAGGCCGGACAGCCCCTGCTCTGGCTGGAGGCAATGAAGATGCAACACAAGATCACAGCCCCGGCCACGGGAGTACTCACCACCTTGAGAGCCGCCCCCGGCCAACAGGTAGAGCCCGGCACGTTGCTGGCGGTGGTGGAACCCACCTAAGGGGCGCGGGGCTGTGCCTATTTGCGGCTACCGCCGCGTGGGCGCGAGAAACCACAGCGATCCCGCACCCTCCGACCGACGCGAAGCCCCCTCCCCTTAGGAGCCCTCATGCCGTTGATCGAATCAGAAGAGCACAAGGCCCTCCGCGAAGCGGTAGCTACCTTCGCCAGCAACCACCCCCACACCCCCGGCACCGACAACCGCCCCTTCTGGCAGCAAGCAGCCAAGCTCGGCTACATCGGCGTCAACCTGCCGGAGGCATACGGCGGTGGCGGCGGCGGCATCACCGAACTCTCCCTCGTCCTCGAAGAGATGGGCGCCGCAGGCAACCCCCTGCTGATGATGATCGTCTCCCCGGCGATCTGCGGCACCGTCATCTCCCGCTTCGGCACCGAGGACCAGAAACGCCGGTGGCTGCCCGCCCTCGCCGACGGCAGCCGCCTGATGGCCTTCGGCATCACCGAACCCGACGCCGGCTCCAACTCCCACCGCATCACCACCACCGCCCGGCGCGACCCGGACAGCGGCGACTGGATCCTCACCGGCCGCAAGGTGTTCGTCTCCGGTGTCGACATCGCCGACGCCACCCTCATCGTGGGCCGCACCGCCGACGCCCGCACCGGCAAGCTCAAGCCCTGCCTGTTCATCGTCCCGCGCGACGCCGAGGGCTTCCAGCGACGCCCCATCGACATGGAACTCAACGCCGTAGAGAAGCAATTCGAGCTCGTCCTCGACGACGTACGGCTGCCCGCCGACGCCCTGGTCGGCGACGAGGACGCGGGCCTGCTCCAGCTCTTCGCCGGTCTCAACCCCGAACGCATCATGACCGCCGCGTTCGCGATCGGCATGGGCCGCCACGCACTGACCCGCGCCATCGCCTACGCCCGCGAACGCACCGTCTGGAACGCCCCCATCGGCGCCCACCAGGCGATCGCCCACCCTCTCGCCCAGGCGCACATCGACCTCGAACTCGCCCGCCTGATGATGCAGAAGGCCGCCCACCTCTACGACGCCGGGGACGACATCGGCGCGGGCGAGGCCGCCAACATGGCCAAGTACGCGGCAGCGGAAGCCTGTGTGAAGGCCGTGGACCAGGCCGTGCACACCCTCGGCGGCAACGGCCTCACCCGCGAATACGGGCTCGGCCCGCTGATAACCGCCGCACGCGTCTCTCGTATTGCCCCGGTGAGCCGGGAGATGATTCTCAACTACGTCTCCCACCAGACCCTGGGCCTGCCCAAGTCGTACTAGGCACCCGGCCCCCGGCCGTCCTGGAGGAACCATGTTCCGCAGCGAGTACGCAGACGTCGCACCGATCGAACTCCCCATCCACGACGCCGTGCTCGGCCGTGCCGCCGAGTTCGGCAGCACCCCGGCACTGATCGACGGCACCGACGGCACCACCCTCACCTACGAACAGGTCGACCGCTTCCACCGCCGGGTCGCCGCCGGACTCGCCGAAGCCGGCGTGCGCAAGGGGGACGTGCTCGCCCTGCACAGCCCCAACACCATCGCCTTCCCCACCGCGTTCTACGCGGCCACCCGCGCCGGCGCCTCCGTCACCACCGTGCACCCTCTCGCCACCGCCGAGGAGTTCGGCAAGCAGCTCAAGGACTCCGCGGCCCGCTGGATCGTCACCGTCTCCCCGCTGCTCGACACCGCGCGCAGGGCCGCCGAAATCGCGGGCGGCGTCGAGGAGATCCTCGTCTGCGACAGCGCGCCAGGACACCGCTCGCTGATCGACATGCTGGCCTCCACCGCCCCCGAGCCGGTGGTCGACATCGACCCCGCCGAGGACGTCGCCGCCCTGCCCTACTCCTCCGGCACCACCGGCGTCCCCAAGGGCGTGATGCTCACCCACCGCCAGATTGCCACCAACCTCGCTCAGCTCCAGCCACTGATCACCGCGGGCCCCGGGGACCGCATCCTCGCCGTCCTCCCGTTCTTCCACATCTACGGGCTGACGGCCCTCATGAACGCGCCCCTGCGCCAGGGCGCCACCGTCGTCGTCCTGCCCCGCTTCGACCTGGAAACCTTCCTCGCGGCCATCCAGAACCACCGCATCACCGGCCTGTACGTGGCCCCGCCCATCGTGCTCGCCCTCGCCAAACACCCCCTGGTCGCCCAGTACGACCTGTCCTCCCTGCGGCACATCATCAGCGCCGCCGCGCCCCTGGACGCGAGCCTCGCCGCCGCATGCTCGCAACGGCTCGGACTGCCGCCCGTCGGGCAGGCGTACGGCATGACCGAACTGTCACCGGGCACCCATGTCGTCCCCCTGGACGCCATGCACGACGCGCCCCCCGGCACCGTCGGCAAACTCATCGCCGGCACCGAGATGCGCATCGTCTCCCTCGACGACCCCGCCAAGGACCTCGGCCCCGGCGAATCCGGCGAGATACTCATCCGCGGCCCCCAGATCATGAAGGGCTACCTCGGCCGCCCCGACGCCACCACCGCCATGATCGACGGTGGGGGCACCTCCCGCTCGAGCGAAGCCGAGAGTGGGGGAGGCTGGCTGCACACCGGGGACGTCGGCCATGTCGACGACGACGGTTGGCTGTTCGTCGTCGACCGTGTCAAGGAACTCATCAAGTACAAGGGCTTCCAGGTCGCCCCCGCCGAACTCGAGGCCCTGCTCCTCACCCACCCCGGCATCGCCGACGCCGCCGTCATCGGCGTCTACAACGAGGACGGCAACGAGGTCCCGCACGCCTACGTCGTCCGCGGGCCGTCCGCCCCGGAGCTCACCGAGGGCGAGATCATGATGTACGTCGCCGAACACGTCGCCCCTTACAAGCGGGTCCGGCACGTCACCTTCATCGACGGCGTCCCCCGCGCCGCGTCCGGAAAGATCCTGCGCCGCGAGCTCCGCGCGGCGCACAAGGAGCCCTCGTGACCCTGATCGGCCGCACCCGCGCACGGGGCGTCGAAATGCTGAGCCTCGACGCCCCGGAACGCCGCAACGCCCTCTCCGCCGCCCTCGTCGGCGAACTGGCCGCCGCGCTCACCGACGCCGGCCAGGACACCGGCGTCCGCGCGGTGGTCCTCACCCACACCGGCACCACCTTCAGCGCCGGCGCCGACCTGCGCAACCCGCCCCCGCCCGACGCCCTCGTGGGCCTGCTGCGGCAGATCATCGAACTGCCCAAACCCGTCGTCGCGCGGGTCACCGGACACGTCCGCGCCGGCGGGCTCGGCCTCCTCGCCGCCTGCGACATCACCGTCGCCGCGCACACCGCCACCTTCGCCTTCACCGAGGTCCGCATCGGCGTGGCCCCGGCCGTCATCTCCCTGCCCCTGCTGCCCCGCACCGACCCGCGCGCACTCGCCCGCTACTACCTCACCGGGGAGCGGTTCGACGCCGCAGAAGCAACCCGCATCGGCCTGCTCACCGCGGCCGGCGACGACGTCGATGACACCCTCGCCCCTATCCTCGACGGCCTGCGCAAAAGCGCCCCCGAAGCCCTGGCCGAGACGAAACGGCTGCTCACGGCTAGGGTGCTGGAGACCTTCGACCGGGACGCGGCCGACCTGACCGCGCTCTCGGCCCGCCTCTTCTCCTCCGCCCCCGCGCGCGAGGGAATGACGGCCTTCCTCGAACGACGGGATCCGGAATGGGTGATGTGAGCACGGCCGACCGTGCCGAACGAGTCCCCAAGCAGGACCGCAGCCGGGCCACCCGGCAGCGGCTCCTGGAAGCCGCCGTGGCCTGCCTCGCCGAACACGGCTGGGCCGGCTCCACGGTCTCCGTCGTCGCCGAACGCGCCGGCGTCTCCCGCGGAGCCGCCCAGCACCACTTCCCGACCCGCGAGGACCTCTTCACCGCCGCCGTCGAGTACGTCGCCGAAGAACGCTCCACCGCCCTGCGCGCCCTCTTCCCCGAGGGCCCCGAAGGCGCCGCCGCGACCGACCGCCGCGCGGTCGTCGCCGCCCTCGTCGACCTCTACACCGGCCCCCTCTTCCGCGCGGCCCTTCATCTGTGGGTCGCCGCCTCCAACGAGGAGCAGCTCCGCCCGCGCGTCACCGAACTCGAACTGCGCGTCGGCCGCGAGTCCCACCGCATCGCCGTCGATCTCCTCGGCGCCGACGAATCCCGCCCCGGAGTCCGCGAAACCGTCCAGGGCCTCCTCGACATGGCCCGCGGCCTCGGCCTCGCCAACCTCCTCAGCGACGACACCGCCCGCCGCGAACGGGTCGTCGCCCAATGGGCGGCCCTGCTGGAGCAGGCCCTGCGCTGACCCGCCCGCGGATCACGGAGCAAGCCGCTCCACCCGCCAGGCACCGCCCGCCTCGGCGACGTACCGCAGACGGTCGTGCAGCCGGTTCTCCCGGCCCTGCCAGAACTCCACCGAACTCGGCACCACCCGGAAACCGCCCCAGTGCGGCGGCACCGGCACCTGCTCGCCCTCCGGATAACGCGCCGCCAGCCCCGCATAGGACGCGTCGAGCTCCGCACGGCCCGCGATCACCGACGACTGACCGCTCGCCCATGCCCCCAGCTGGGAACCGTGCGGACGCGTACGGAAATAGGCGGCCGTCTCCTCGCGCGCCGTCCGGTGCGCGACACCGGTCACGACGACCTGCCGCGCCATCGGATGCCACGGGAACAGCAGCGACACATGCGGATTCCCGGCCAGGTCACGGCCCTTACGGGACTCGTAGTTCGTGTAGAAGACGAAACCCTCGTCGTCGAAGTGCTTCAGCAGCACCGTCCGCGAACTGGGCCGCCCCTCCGCGTCCGCCGTCGACACGATCATGGCGTTCGGCTCGAACAGCCCCCCGTCCGTCGCGGCCTGCTTGAACCAGCGCGCGAACTGCTCCACCGGAGTGGGGGCCAGGTCGGTCTCGGAGAGCCCCTCGGACCGGTACTGCTTGCGCATGGCGGCGAGATCGAAGGGAGGAACGGCGTCTCGGTCGGTCACGCCGTCATCCTCCCCCATGGGGCACGGCCACGGGAGAGCGGTGTCCTTCATCACGCCATGGCACTCAGTGCCGCGAACCCTCCCCAAAGCTGGCACCCGGGCGTATCGTGCAGGCACTGATCCGGTTGGGTGACCGCCGGCCGGGCATCACAGGGATGACGTCCCGGACCGCGAGTCCACACAGCGTGACCGCGGATCCACCGGACGCACCCGACCGCACCGGATTGACCGACACATGGCCGTCCCATCCCACAACACCATCTGTCACCCACCTCACGAGGAGCCGCCTGATGTCCGACTTCGTACCCGGGCTCGAAGGAGTCGTCGCGTTCGAGACGGAGATCGCCGAACCGGACAAGGAGGGCGGCGCCCTCCGCTACCGGGGCGTCGACATCGAGGACCTGGTCGGGCACGTCTCCTTCGGCAATGTCTGGGGCCTGCTCGTCGACGGAGCGTTCAACCCGGGTCTGCCGCCTGCGGAACCGTTCCCCATCCCCGTGCACTCCGGTGACATCCGCGTCGACGTGCAGTCCGCCCTCGCCATGCTCGCCCCCGTATGGGGCCTGAAACCGCTCCTCGACATCGATGCCGCACAGGCCCGCGACGACCTCGCACGCGCCGCCGTCATGGCCCTCTCCTACGTCGCCCAGTCCGCCCGCGGCCAGGGCCTGCCCATGGTCCCCCAGCACGAGATAGACAAGGCCGAGTCCATCGTCGAACGCTTCATGATCCGCTGGCGCGGCGAACCCGACCCCCGGCACGTCGCCGCCGTCGACGCCTACTGGACCTCGGCCGCCGAGCACGGCATGAACGCCTCCACCTTCACCGCCCGGGTCATCGCCTCCACCGGCGCGGACGTCGCCGCCGCCCTCTCCGGAGCCGTGGGCGCCATGTCCGGCCCCCTGCACGGCGGCGCCCCCTCCCGCGTGCTGCACATGATCGAGGAGATCGAACGCACCGGGGACGCCGAGGCCTACGTCAAGCAGGCCCTCGACAAGGGCGAACGCCTCATGGGCTTCGGCCACCGCGTCTACCGCGCGGAGGATCCCCGCGCCCGCGTCCTGCGCCGCACCGCCCGCGAACTGGGCGCCCCGCGCTTCGAGGTCGCCGAGGCCCTGGAGAAGGCCGCCCTGGCCGAACTGCACGCCCGCCGCCCCGACCGGGTGCTGGCCACCAACGTCGAGTTCTGGGCCGCCATCGTGCTGGACTTCGCCGAGGTCCCGGCGCACATGTTCACCTCGATGTTCACCTGCGCCCGCACCGCGGGCTGGTCGGCGCACATCCTGGAACAGAAGCGCACCGGCCGCCTGGTCCGCCCGTCGGCCCGCTACGTCGGCCCGGGCGCCCGCGACCCCCGCGAGGTCGAGGGCTACGAGGACATCGCCCACTGACCGGCGGCAGCCCCCGAAAACGCAGACGACCCGCGAGTCTGGTTCCCCCCTCGGGGGGAGCCGGCCGGACGTTACCGGCGACTCGCGGGTCGGGTGACTGCGTTGGATTAGGCCGGCTGCGCGCGTCGCTCGCGCGCTGGCTCGGCACCGCACCGGGTGTGGTGACGGGCCACTAGCCCGCAGCCACCTCCGACGTCCGGTATGCATACATGCTCCGAACCACCTCCCTTCCTCGGTAGCCCAAACCCTAGGAAGGAGCGCATCCCGAAGCAACCGGTTTTCCGCAACCTTGTCAGGGGTGGCTGAGCGTGGTCAGGAAGGGCTCGATGGCGGACAGCCAGGCTTCGGGCTGGTCATAGTGGACGAGGTGGCCGGCGTCGGCGACCTCGGCGTACTGGCCGTGGGGGAGGACGCGGACCATTTCCTGGGCCTCCGCGCGGCCGAGTTCGCCGTCGAGGCCGCGGACGACGAGGGCGGGGCAGCGGACCTGGGCCAGTTCCTCCCAGTGGGCGTCGTACACCCAGGTCTCGCGGGAGCGGAGCATCTGGTCGGGGTCGAAGACGGGGCGCCAGCCGTCGGGGGACTCGGCCATCACCTCGGCGTAGAACTCGCCGCGGGCGGGGTTGGGCCGCTCCACCCAGGGGTCGTCCTCGCCGAACCATTTGCGGACGTCGGCGAGGGTGGCGAAGGGGACCGGCCAGGCCTTGAACCACTCGGCCCACTCGCGCTGGGAGGCGGCTCCGAGGGCGGAGGCCCGCATATCGCAGATGATCAGGCCGTTGACCAGGTCGGGGCGTTTGGCGGCGAGTTGCCAGGCGGTCAGGGCGCCCATCGCGTGGCCGATGAGGACGGTGGGGCCGAGGCCGAGCTGTTCGAGGGCGGCCTCGGCGTCGTCGACGTAGGCGTCGCGGGTGAAGGAGGCCTGGGAGGGCTTGTCGCTGCGGCCGTGGCCGCGCTGGTCGAGGGCGACCGCGCGGTAGCGCGCGGAGAGCCGGCGGGCGGTGGAGGCCCAGTGCGAGGCGCGGCCCATGAGGCCGTGGAGTAACAGCACACCGGGTGCGTTCGCTCCGGCGGTTCCCGCCGGTTCGGCCCCGTCCTTGGGCGGGTCGCCGAATTCCCAGGCGGCGAGCCGTACGCCGTCCGCCCCGGTCACGTCGATGCGTCGCGCCATCGTCCTGGCACCCCCCAAGCTCGCTGCCTGCCCACTGCCTGTGTCCTGGCTCTGCCCGTTGCCACTGCCGCAGATTATCGAATGCGTATTCGAAAACGCCTTCTTGCCCGGCAACACCCCTCGATCGAGTGACCTCCGTCGGGGATTGATCGCTGCGACCCAGGGGAGATCTTCAGCGGGAGGCGGACCGCTCGGGGAAACCGGTCCGAGGGGAATGACCCTGAGAGCTCGGGGCTCCGGGTCAGCACAGGGGAGGACAGGCCCCGGCGCCACGCGGCGCCGGGGCTCCTCACGTGGTCACGGCACATCGTCCCGCCCCTCCCCGGCCGGGGTGACATCGCTGTCGGCCCGGCCAAGAGCACCCCTCAGGTCATATGCCTCACGCGACAGCCTTGCACGCGGTTCCGGCGAGCGCTGCGATTCCGCGTACTGGATCTTCGATTCGGCGCGTTCACACCGGCAGGCGGGAACCGTTCGCCCGGTGGACGGTGCGGTCAGGGCTTGGCGACGAACACGTGCGACGCCACGTCGTTCTCCAGCTCCGCCGCCTCGCCGCTGCTGCCCACCAGCACCCCGCCCGCCGACTCCGTCACGCTCACCACCGAGCCGGGCTGTACGCCCGCCCGGCGCAGCGTGTACATCAGCTGCGCGTCGGTCTGGATCGGCTCGCCGATCCGGCGCACGATGACCGTCTTGCCCTCGGCGCCGGGGTCGAGGTCGGCAAGGGACACCATGCCCTCGTCGAGGAACGGGTCGGCGGCGTCCTTCTCGCCCAGCTCCTCGAGCCCGGGGATCGGGTTGCCGTACGGCGACTCGGTCGGGTGCCGCAGCAGCTCCAGCACGCGGCGCTCGACGGCCTCGCTCATCACGTGCTCCCAGCGGCAGGCCTCGGCGTGGACCTGCTCCCACTCCAGGCCGATCACGTCGACCAGGAGGCACTCCGCGAGCCGGTGCTTGCGCATCACACGCGTGGCCAGCCGGCGGCCCTCCTCGGTGAGCTCGAGGTGGCGGTCGGCGGCGACGGACACCAGGCCGTCGCGCTCCATGCGCGCCACGGTCTGGCTGACCGTCGGCCCGCTCTGGTCGAGCCGCTCGGCGATCCGGGCGCGCATGGGGACCACACCTTCCTCCTCCAGCTCGAGGATGGTGCGGAGATACATCTCCGTGGTGTCGATCAGTCCGGACATACATGCCCCTTGATGAGATCTGCGGATTGGCTCTGCCGGAGGCCGGCCTGCTCACCGGCGCGTGCGCTGGCCCAGGACTCAATTCTTACGCATACGGCTGACAACCGGGTCGCGCCGGGGAAACGAGCGGTGCGGAGGCCGGGAAACGGGGCCTTGGGCGCCGTATTGACACGGCACTGGTCCAGACCGCACGGTGATCCACAACACATCACCGCGAAGGGATGCCGTATGAGCGACCGTACGCCGGCCGGTCAGTTCCTGGACGCCGCGATGGACCTGCTCCGGCGGATCCGTGACGAGGAGGCCGACGCCGTGGCGGCCGCGGGGACGATGCTCGCCGACACCGTCGCGGACGGCGGCCGTCTCTTCGCGTTCGGTGCCGGGCACTCCTCGCTCGCCGCGCAGGACCTCGTGTACCGCGCGGGCGGGCTCGCCCTGATGAACCTGCTCGCCGTGCCCGGCGCGGTGGGCGTCGACGTGCGGCCGGCCACGCTGGGCTCCGCCCTGGAGCGTGTCGACGGGCTCGCGAGCGTCGTGCTCGAGTCCTCGCCGCTCCGCGCGGGCGACGCGCTGCTGATCATCTCCCTGTCCGGGCGGAACGCGCTGCCAGTGGAGATGGCGATGAAGGCACGGGGGATGGGTGTGCGGGTCATCGGCGTGACGTCGGTGGCGTACGCGGCGCAGACGTCGTCTCGGCACTCCTCGGGGACGTTCCTGAAGGATCACTGTGATCTGGTGCTGGACTCGGGTATCGCGGTCGGTGATGCGGAGCTCACGCACGACGGGGTTTCCGCGCCGTTCGCTCCGGCGTCGACGGTGGTGACGACGGCGCTGCTGCAGTCGGTGATGGCGACGGTGGCGGCGGTGCTGGCGGATCGGGGGATCGAGCCGCCGTTGCTGCGCTCGGGCAATGTGGACGGCGGCCACGAGTGGAACGCGCGCGTCTTCGAGGAATACGCGGACCGCATCTTCTACGGCCACTGATCTCGCCCCCGCCGCCCCTTCCCATCCCGTCCCCGGGGGCTACGCCCCCGAACCCCCCTATCGGCCCTTCGGGCCTCGTCCTCAAACGCCGGACAGGCTGAATTTTCAGCCCGTACGGCATAATCCCCCGTCCGGCACAATCCAGCCCCTCCGGCCTTTGAGGAGCGGGGGTCCGGGGGCAGCGCCCCCGGAGGTCGGGAACGGGAAAGGGCGGCGGGGGCGAGATCAGGGACGGTCAGTGGTCCGGGCGGGTGAGGGACGCCAGATCCAGGGACGTGGCGATGTGGACCGCCACATCCTCCGCGTACATCGCGTCGAAGCGTTCGAACGCTTGACGCCCCGCCCCCCGCAGAAACGTCACGGCACCCAGCGTCCGCCCCCTGCTCCGCAACACCGTGCACAGCGCGTGCACCGCGTCCGCCGGCCACTGCCGAGCCACCGCCCACGCCCGGGCGTCCTCCGCGGACAGGGAACCCGCCCCGGCCCGCACCGAACCCGCCCGCTCCACGCACTGCACCGCGGGATGCCCCTCGCCGTACCGCACCGGCAGCCCCGCCCGCCCGTCGATGCTGCTGGGCCCCGGCGCACCGGCCGGCGTCGCGGCGACCCGCACCAGCCGCACCCGGCCCGCGTCCCCCACACCGTCGGCCAACCGGTCGATCAGCGCATGGTCGGCGAATCCGGCGAGGGCGAAGTCGAGGTGGACCGTCGCCGCCTCCGCCGGATCCTCGCACTCCGCCGCCGCGCGCGCCGCGCGGTGCAGCTGCTGCGCGCGGAACCGCAGCAGCGACGCCTCCTGCTCGCCCTGCCGTGACTCGGTCACGTCCTGGAACAGCCACCCGACCCCCAGCGGCACCGGCTCCTCCGCGAGCGGCGACGCCAGCCGCACGAACCCGCTCCGCCAGCACCGCCGCCGCTCGCCCTCCGGCGTGCGCACGCTCACCCACAGCTCGGCCGGTGCCGGCGGCGCGCCCTCGGCGAGGACATGGGTGAGGGCGCTCTCCAGCTCCTCCACGCCCTGCGCCAGCAGCTCCCCCAGCGGCCGCCCGAGCACGGACGTCCGCCCGGCGCCCAGCGCCCGCGCGGCGTGCGTGTTCACCACGGCGGGCCGCAGATCGGCGTCGACCAGGACGACGCCCCAGCTCGCGTCCTCCAGCAGCGCCTCGCTCAGCGCGATCGACCGCTCCAGATCGATCTGCGCGTGCACCTCGCTGAACGCGCAGTACACGCCCGCCGGCTTGCCGTCGGGTCCGCGCACGGCCGCGGACTGTGTCCGCACCAGCACCCGGCCGCCGTCCTTCGTCAGCAGCGCGAACTCGTTCACCTGACGGCCCGGCGCGTCCATGGCCGACATCAGCCGCGCCTCGACCTCCTCGGCGTCCGCGCGGCGCACGGCCCACCCGGCGAACCCGGCCCGGCCCACGGCCTCCGCCGCGGTCCAGCCGAGGATCCGCTCCGCCTCACGGTTCCAGTGCGTCACCACACCGTCCGCGTCGAAGGCGCACAGGGCAGCGTCCATGCCGTCGAGGAGCGCGGCGAGGAGATCGGAGCCGTCCGAACCCTCCCGACCCTCCCGCCCGGGCTCGTCCGGCCCCAGCTCGTCGGTGGCCCCACTACGCCGGGAAGCACTCACCTGGACCCCCTGCAGGCTGCGTCCGCACGTACGGCACGACGGTTCTCTCACTTGGAGCCATTCAACTTGAACGTGACTCAGCGCACATGGGCTTCTCGACAAGATTGAGAGAATTGTTGTACGAGCGAGCCGCGTCACCCCGTTCACATGGGAAAAGGTGCCCACCGCGGGGTACGCGTTCCCGTCAGTTTGTGGCGAGTTACCGCTCCCTGCCGCACGCGTAGGCCAGCGGTGACACCAACTCCTCGGCGTCCGGCAGCCACCGGTTCACCGGGGTGGGTCGGCAGGCCCACTGCACGGCCCCGCGGCATCCGAACCGCGTGGGCGGCGCGGCCACGTACGCGCCCTCTCCGAGGACCGTCAGGTCCAGCGACGCCACCGTCCACCCCAGTTTCCGCACCAGGTCGGGAACCTTCGCCGCCGCCCCCGGCAGCACGAAGAACTCCATCCGCCGGTCCGGGGTGAGGGTCACCGGACCCAGTGTCAGCTCCATCCGCTCCATCCGCGCGAGCGCGAGGAAGCCTGCCGTCTCCGGTACGGAGATCGCGTCGAAGGTCCGCCCGGTGGGCAGCAGGATCGAGGCGGCCGGCTGCGGCTGCCACATCCGCCGGACGACGGTGGCGCTGCCGGTCGCCTGGCTCGCCCAGTCCGGGCGCGCCGGGTGCGCGCCGGGGGCCGGGCACGCCCCGTCACCGCACGAACAGCCGTGCACCCCGTCCACGATCTCCAGCCAGGTGCCCGGGAACACGTCCCAGTGCCGTTCCTCCGCGTAGCGAACGGCGGTGTCCAGCAGCGATTCCCCGCGCTGCTTCGGGATCTGTACGGCGTCGGCGCCCGCGATCGTCTCTTCCACGATGAACACAACTACGGCCGTCACCAGGGGTTACGCCCGCCCGTATGCGCGGGGGAGGAGCACCGGTTCCGGCTTCGGGGCGCATGGGTGCATCCGTGGGGGCGCGCGGGAGGATCCGCGTCCGCGCATGGGTAGCCAGGAGGGGGGCCGGCATCAGCCGTTACCCCGGCAATCCTCACATGCTTCGCATTGACGGCACATCGGCGGGGCATTGATCTTCACGGCCGGTTCTTCTCGCCGGGACGTGAGAAGTACGGCCGCGGAAGAACGTCAACCCGGTGCGTGGGCAGGCACCGCAGCCTCAGGGGGTACGCCATGGCCGCAAGGCCTCTCGTCGCGCGGCAGCCGAACGAACGGCTGCAGGCGCTCATCCAGGAAGCCGGATGCTCCAACGCCGGGCTGGCCCGCAGGGTCAACATGTGCGGCGCCGAGCACGGCCTCGATCTGCGCTACGACAAGACGTCGGTGGCGCGCTGGCTGCGCGGACAGCAGCCGAGGGGGCGGGCACCGGCGATCATCGCGGAGGCCCTGGGCCGCAAGCTGGGCCGGACGGTCACGATCGACGAGATCGGCATGGCCAACGGCAAGAACCTCGCGTCGGGTGTCGGTCTCCAGTTCTCGCCGACGGTACTGGGGGCCATCGAGCAGGTCTGCGAGCTGTGGCGCAGCGACGTGGGGCGGCGGGACTTCCTGTCCGGGTCCTCCGTCGCCTCCTCCGCGCTGGTGGAGCCGAGCCGCGACTGGCTGATCTCCGGCCCGGACGGGCAGGTGGCGCGTTCCGCGGGCCCGCGGGTGGGACAGTCCGACGTCGCGGCCGTGCGGTCGATGACGCAGGCGCTGGTCGACCTTGACCACCAGTACGGCAGCGGGCACGTCCGCCCGGTCGTGGTGCACTACCTCAACAGCGTCGTCTCGGGGATGCTCGCGGGTTCGTACCGGGAGGCCGTGGGCCGGGACCTGTTCGCCGCCGTAGCGCGGCTCACCGAACTCGCCGGGTACATGGCCGTGGACACCGGACAGCCGGGTCTCGCGCAGCGCTACTACATCCAGGCGCTCCGGCTGGCGCAGGCGGCCGGTGACCGTGGATACGGCGGATATGTGCTCGCCGCGTCCATGAGCCATCTGGCGGCGCAGCTCGGAAACCCGCGTGAGATCGCGCAGTTGGCGCGGGCGGCGCAGGAGGGCGCACGGGGGCGGGTGACGCCCCGCGCGGAGTCGATGTTCCTCGCGGCGGAGGCGCGCGGGCACGCGCTGATGGGCGACGCGCACTCCGCGCAGGCGGCGGCGGGACGGGCCGTGAGCGCCATGGAGGCCGCCGATCCCGCCTCCGGCGACGACCCGGTGTGGATCGCGCACTTCGACGAGGCCTATCTGGCCGACGAGTTGGCGCACTGCCACCGGGACCTCGGACAGGCCGAGGCCGCCGCGCGGTGCGCCCGCCAGTCCGTAAACGGGCATCCCGAGTCGCGGGCCCGGCGGCGGGCGATCGGTTATGTGCTGCTGGCCACCGCCCAGGTGCAGCAGCGCGACATCGAACAGGCCTGCAGTACGGGCCTGAAGGCGGCCGGGCTGCTCCACGGCCTGCGGTCCAACCGGGGCGCCGAGTATCTGGAGGACCTCCAGCAGCGGCTGGAGCCGTACCGGGAGGAGCCGGTGGTACGGGAGTTCGGGGCGCGGATGGAGCTCCAGGCGGCGGCGTGACGCCGGTGACCGGGCGGGGCGACGGAGAGGAGGGGACGTAATCAGCGTGCGGTGACCTGGTTTTGTTACCCCGCTCACAGGGCAGGAGATGCGGTTCTGTGCTGCGTGGCACCAGGCTCCGGGGACCCGGTAGCGTGAGCCGACGATTCACAAGGTCCCCCATTGGTAGGAGTCCCGGTGACGCAGAGTGGACAGGGCGAGGAGCCCTCGGCGCGCCCCGCGCGCGAAGGCATCGTGCTGCCCTCCGACGGTGGTGAGCCCCTGCTGCCGGGCATGACGGCCGGACCGGTCGCGCCGGGCGGCGGCACGGAGGGCCGGCCCCCCGCCGGCGGTTTCCCCGCCTCGGCCCCGCCCGGCGGTCAGACCTGGGGCACGCCGTGGGGCCCCGACCAGCAGAACCCGGGACCGCCGGTGAGCCAGGACTGGCCGTCCCCGTCCGACGGCGGCCAGTGGGGCCCGCCCGGCCCACCCGGCCCGTCCCCGTGGAGCGACCAGAACACGCCCCAGGGTCCTCAGGGCCCCGGCCCCCTGCCCCCCGAGAACACGCAGCCCCCGCATGGTTCCTACGGCGCGGGGACGCCGGGCGCCGGTCACGGCGGGCACCCGTCGTACGGCTCCGGCGCCGGATACGGCGCTCCCGCCCCGCACGCGTACGGCTCCCCGGCCGGTGGCGCGCCCGACGGGACGGAAGGGGCGACCCAGTTCCTCCCTCCGGTGCCCGCGGGCGGTGCCGGCGAGGGCGCGACGCAGTACATACCCCCGGTGGGCCCGGGCGCGCTGCCGCCCGAGATGCCCGCCGCCCACGACTCCGAGGCCACCCGGTACCTGGGGCTCCCCGCGCAGAGCACGCCCGGCGCGGGCAGCCCGGACGCCGAGGCCACCCAGTACATGGCCCCCGTCACCGACCAGCCCCCCGGGCAGCCCTACGGCGCCCCCGCCCCGCCGCCTGGCGAGGGCAACCGGCAGCCGCCCGCCGAGTTCGACAACCTCTTCCGCAGTGACGACGGCGGCCCGGCCGGATCCACCCAGCAGCTTCCGCGCGTGGGGTACGGCGGGCCCCCGCCGGCCGCATCCGCCCCGCACCCGCACGGACCGACCGGCAGTGGCCGGGGCGGACGCGGCGGCGGCCGCTCGGGCACCCGCGTGCCGGTCATCGCGGCGGTCGGCATCGGCATCGCCGTCCTCGGCGTCGGCGCGGGCGCCCTGCTCGGCAGCGGGGGCGGGGACGACAACAGCGGCAACCAGACCGTGGCCGCCAGCGCCCCCGCGACCGAGGAGGCGTCCCCCTCGCCGACCGTGGACCCCGCCCGTGAGCAGGCCGTGGAGCTGGACAAGCTGCTGGCCGACAGCGGTGACAGCCGCACCACCGTGATCAACGCGGTCGCCGATGTGAAGGCCTGCCGCGACCTCGCCGCGGCCGCCAAGGACCTGCGGGACGCGGCCGGGCAGCGCAGCCGCCTGGTGACCGATCTCTCCGCCCTCTCCGTGGACAAGCTGCCGGACCACCAGGCCCTGACCAGCGCGCTCACCAAGGCGTGGCAGGCGTCCGCCTCGGCCGACAACCACTACGCGGCCTGGGCGGACCAGGTGGCCGGGTCCAAGGGCAAGTCCTGCAAGAAGGGGCAGGCCCGCGCCACCAAGCAGACCCAGGCGGGCAACCGGGCCAGCGGCACCGCGACCGCGGAAAAGGGCAAGGCGGCGCAGCTGTGGAACGCGATCGCCCGGCAGTACGGCCTCACCGAACGCCAGCCCACCCAGCTCTGACCGGCCCCCGGCGGCCGGTCACAGGTCCGCGTTCCGCAGGGTCTTCGTCACATCGGTGAAGCCCTTGCGGGCCGCGACCAGCCGGCCGTTCTCGACCACCTGCAGGGTCACGTGCGCGTTGACCAGCCGGGGGAAGCCGACGGCGGCGAGCTCGTCCTGGAACTTCCACCGCAGGGTGGGTGTGAGCCCGCCCGTGTCGGTCCTCAGCCCGCCGTCCAGCGCCTCGCTCACCGTGTCGGCGGTCACCGGGCCGTCGCCGAGCGACTCGACGGCCCGGCGGAACACGGTGTAGGCGATCCACGTGGTCTGCACCCCGGCGTCGGCCGGGTCGATCCGGTTGTCGCCGAACGCCTCCTGCTCGATCACCTTCTTCATCCCGTCCCAGCGGGCGTCGCTCGCCGCCGGGTACCAGCCGGTGACGTACGACCCCTCGTACGGCCCCGACGCCCCGCCGGACGCGTCGATGGTCGTCTGGTCGACGCTGCCCAGCACGGTCGCCGTGCGCACGTCGGGATAACCGGCGCGGGCCCGCCGGAAGGAGTCCATGAAGGTGCCCGTGCGGTCGCCGAGCGCGGGCACGACACAGCCCTGATCGCCGGTGGCGGAGGTGGCCCGCCGCAGAGCCCGGTGCACCTGCTCCTGGTACGAGGTGGCGGTCTCCGGGGCGCGCTGGTCGCCGGTGGAGGCGTGCCCGCCCGCCCGCAGGCCCGAGTCGAGCAGCGGGGGCAGCTGATCGCCCGCGATGCTGTCGGGCCGGACCAGGGTGACCGGACCGCAGCTGTCGGCGAGGGTGCGGCCCAGCCCGGCCAGCAGCGTCGGCTGGCCGCCGTTGACGGGGTAGGACAGGGGGCTGGTGAACTCGTCGTTGGTGATGCCGTAGCCGCCGATGTACGGGATACCGGCGCCCTCCAGGGTGGGCAGGAAGGCGTCGGCGTACTGGCTGTAGGAGCCGACGACCGCGACGGCCTTCTCCTCGACGGCGCGCCGGGCGCACCGCGAGGCAGTCACGGCGTCGTTCTTCTCGTTGCAGGTCAGCACGTTCAGCCGGCGCCCGTCGATACCGCTCTGAGCGTTGAGCCAGCGGGCGTACGCCTGGGCGAACGCGGGCATTCCGGGCTTGTTGGTGGCGTCGGTGTTCTCGGGTGCCCAGGTCATCACGGTGATGGTGTCGTCCCCGGAGCCGCCCGTGACGCCGGGGACGATCCCGCACCCGGCGAGGAGCGAGGCGCACGCCGCCAGCGCGCCCGCGGTCAGGGCGCCGGCCTTAACGGGCCGGGTGAGGAGGCGGGGGAGGAGGGTGCTGCGGGTCTGTCGCCTGCCGGTCATGCCCCCGCACGATTCCGCCACACGGCCAACCATGGAGTGACCCTCGGTCAACGCACGGTGACTGGGAGGTGAATTGCGGGGTCCCCTGCCGCCCGTCGGACCCGGAAACGTACGATCGACGACCGTGCAAGGTTCGGAGAACTCTTCCCGTCGCGGCCGTCGCTCCTCCACCATGGGCGGCATGCCACTCAACGACATGCCGTGGTGGCGCTGGCGCAGCAATGTGCGCTCCGCGCTGCACATGCTCTCCGACCCGGGCTTCCAGCGGGACGTCTGGCTGGCCGGCGTGCCCGGCTACGGGGACGTCACCGACGCCGTCTACCGGCTGGTCGAGGACACCTGGCTGGACAACTGGTCCGCCGAGAAGTACGTCGGAACGATCTTCCGCGACTCCCAGGAGGCGGCGCTCGTCGACACCGCGGTGCTGCGCGTGCTGCGGATCATGCACCAGGTCGGGCCCGACGCGCCGGTGACCGCCTACCTCGAGCACGAGGGATGGCCGGAGGCGGTGCGGGCCGCGCGGGACGCCCATGTCCGGATGGCGGCCAGCGACGGCGAGGACCCCGACGCCCCGCCGAGCACCCTCGAGGTGCTGCGGATCCTGACCCGGTCCGCGTAGCGGGACGGCCGGCCGGGCGGCAGCCCGCGTGTGCGACCCTTTTCTTCATGAGCGAGCAGCCCACCCGAGCAGCGGCCCCGGCCGACCAGTACGTTCTCACCCTGTCCTGTCCCGACAAGCAGGGCATCGTGCACGCCGTGTCGAGCTATCTGTTCATGACCGGCTGCAACATCGAGGACAGCCAGCAGTTCGGTGACCACGACACGGGACTGTTCTTCATGCGCGTCCACTTCTCCGCGGACGCACCGGTGACCGTGGAGAAGCTGCGGGCGAGCTTCGCCGCGATCGGTGACTCCTTCCAGATGGAGTGGCAGATCAACCGGGCCGACGAGAAGATGCGCATCCTGCTCATGGTCAGCAGGTTCGGACACTGTCTGAACGACCTCCTGTTCCGCGCGCGGACCGGGGCGCTGCCCGTGGAGATCGCCGGAGTGGTGTCCAATCACACCGATTTCGCCGAGCTGGTGGCTTCGTACAACATTCCCTTCCACCACATTCCGGTGCCGAAGGACGGCAAGCCGGAGGCCGAGGCCAGGCTGCTGGAGATCGTGCGCGAGGAGAAGGTCGAACTCGTCGTCCTCGCCCGCTATATGCAGGTGCTCTCCGACGATCTGTGCAAGCAGCTCTCCGGGCGGATCATCAACATCCACCACTCCTTCCTGCCGAGCTTCAAGGGTGCGAAGCCGTACCACCAGGCGCATATGCGGGGCGTGAAGCTCATCGGCGCGACCGCGCACTATGTCACCGCCGACCTCGACGAGGGCCCGATCATCGAGCAGGAGGTCGAGCGGGTGGGGCACGACGTCACCCCCGAAGGGCTGGTCGCGATCGGGCGGGACGTGGAGTGCCAGGCGCTGGCGCGGGCGGTGAAGTGGCATGCGGAGCGGAGGATTCTGCTGAACGGCCGCAGGACTGTGGTTTTCGCCTGAGGAGTGGGGGGGTTGCGGTTTCGTCGGCGGCTGCGCGGCTCCCAGGGGCGCGGGGAACTGCGCGAACGGCCCCCCACCGGCCCGCAGCCGCCGACGAAACCCCAACCCGCCCCTACATACGGCTCATGCTCGCCGCGGCGAACAGTACGTCCTTGATCGCCGCGCGGTCACCGACCTGCCCCACCGCCGCTTCCCGCGGAGCGACATGCCCCGCCGCGAGCCGGCAGAACTCCGCGCCGTCCAGCGCGACATGGGCCACCTCGTGCTCGGCGGAGCCCTTCGCCGCGGGTGAGTCCAGTGGGATCAGCCACTCCCCGCCCCCGGACCCCTCGATCTCCAGCCGCAGGCTGCGCCCGGGCTCCCCGGCGGCGACCAGGCGGCGCTCCACGGGGGAGGCCAGTCCGTGCAGCCGGCGGTGTTCCAGCACGGTGGGGAGCATCCGTGCGGCCAGGTCGACCATGCGGTGCAGATGCCGCCCGGAAGGCGGATCGTACGGGTAGTCCACGGCCTCGGCGATGTCCTCCCCGTGCACCCAGCACTCGAAGGCACGGTCCAGCATCGCGTCGTGCAGCGGCAGTTCGAAGTCGCCGTACGGCACGGTCATCCGCCCGGTCGCGCTGCCCGTGAACGACACCGTCCGTACGAGCGCGTGGCTCTGCTCGCGCCAGGGCGCGCGGACGGAGCGGGTGGGCGGGAAGTGGGCGGCCCGCCAGTAGGCCTCGGTCCGGTCCGCCGGGGTGGGCCGGGCGGGAGTGACGTCGCCGAGCGGGTCGTCCAGGCCGAGGGCGACCGCGACCAGCCCGTCGACCGTCAGCAGGTGCGCGATCACCCCGGCGACGGTGGTGCGGCGGCTGCTCGCCTCGTCCGCCTCGTACCAGCGCAGCCGCACCGGCGCGTGCCACTCGGAGTCGCCGAAGTCCTGGAGCAGCGCGTCCAGCCGCGCGGTCTCGGCGTCGTAGGCGGCGGCCCACTCCGGTATGGGGATGCGCGGCGGGCGCCGTTCCAGACAGGAGTCGAGGACGCGGGTGCGCAGGCCGGGGTCCAGGTCGAGACTCTCGGGACGATGGAGCAGGCCGACCGCTTCGCGCAGCCGCAGCGCCTCGTCCGCGCAGGGTCCGCAGTCGCCCAGGTGCTCCTCCACGGCCTCCGCCTCCGCGGGCGCGCACGCGGCCAGCGCCCAGGCACCAAGCAGCGACTTCAGGACATGGTGCTCCAGCACGAGGGGCGTACCGTCCGGCCCGTTCGCCGCGCGGTGCTCGTCGGTCACGCGGCACCCCCGATACCGGGCGGGGCGCCCGGGGCCTCGGTGTCGTGGGCGGTGGCCAGTAACTGCAGGCCGAGGCGGAGCCGGCGGCGGGCCTCGTCGTCGGTGACGCCGAGGTCGACGGCGGTCTGGTGGTAGTCCCGGCGCTGGAAATAGGCCAGTTCCAGGGCGGCCCGCAGGGGCGCCGGCATGGACTGGACGATGTAGTCGGCGCGGGCGGCCACCGAGGCGTGCCGCACCTTGCGCTCCAGCTCCTCCGGGGTGCCGGGGCCACCCCGGGCGAGCGCCGCGGTCTCGGTGGTGCGCAGCCGCTGCACGGCCACCCGGTTGGTCAGCGCGGCGAGCCAGCTGCGCAGCGTGCCCTGTTGGGGATCGTAGGAGTCCGGGTGCTCCCAGACATGGGCGAAGACGTCGCGGGTGATCCCGTCGGCCGCGTGTTCGTCGCCGACGACGCGGTGGGCGAGGCCGTGGACGAGGGAGGCGAACCGGTCGTAGAGCTCACCGAGCGCGGCTGCCTCCCCGCGCGCCAGCCGTTGCTGCATCTTGCGGTCCCAGCGGGGCGGTACGTCCCTTTTCGGCATGCTGCCCCTCACCCCCTGTTCCTCCCCCGGAACCCCGGGCCGGTCGGTGCGCGGGGTCGGCGTGTGGCCGGTGACCCCATGAATGTAGTCGGCATGAACAAGGGCGCACGCCCCTTTATGGCAATGTGCGCCCCCGACGGAGCCGCAGGTGGTAAGGGGCCGCCGGGGCACGTCGGACATGGTTCGGGACACGTCTACCCCTTCTCACGCCGAGGTCACGCCGATCGGAACCGATCGAATCGGATCGAAGACGACTAGAACAAGCCGTTTCCGTTCGGAAATCGTTTCCCGGGTCGTGTTTCAGGGAACGGCCGGTGGGCAGCCGCGCTGCAAGGAAGCGTAGGGACTGCTTCCGTTTCGGCGAGCGAGGGGCGTGGTGGTGACCTTCAAAGTGACCGATCAAGAGCACGGCGAATGGGCCGTGCTCCGGGTGTCGGGCGAACTGGACCTGGTGACGTCCCCGGTGCTGCGCCAGCGGGTGCACGACGTGGTGGCCGAGGGCCGGCACAGCCTCGTCCTCGATCTCTCCCAGGTGTGGTTCTGCGACTCCAGCGGGGTGGGCGTGCTCATCGCCTCCCGCCGGCTGCTGCGCTCCTGCCAGGGCCGTCTGCGGCTGATCCTCCCCGCGCGGGGGGCCGCCGACGGCAGTCACGTCAACAAGGTGCTCGGCGCCCTCGGTGTCCGCCGTCTCTTCGAGATTCACCCGGACGTCCCGTCCGCGGTCGACGAGGACTCCCGTCCGCTGTCGGCCTGATCCCCGTCGCCGGCCGGCCGCGCGCCGGGGGACCGCTCGCACGTGTCACACGGTTGTCCCGGTATTCCCCCGGTCTTGGTCCAGGCGCCGTCTTCGGGATCCCCGGCGGCCCCCCACCACGTACGCTCCCTGCGAGACGACCCCACTGACCTAAGGCGGCCTGAAAGAGACATGGTCACCAGCGAGTACGAGCGCAGGATCGCGGCACGGTTCGCCATCTTCGACCAGGACGGCAACGGTTACATCGACCGCGAGGACTTCAGCGGAGCGGCCAAGGCGCTGCTCGCCGAGTTCGGCACCGCCGCCCGCTCCGACCGGGGCCAGGCCCTCTACATCGGGGCCGAGGCGTTCTGGCAGGGCATGGCGGGTATCGCGGACCGGGACGGCGACCAGCGCATCACGCGCGAGGAGTTCGTGAACGGCGCCGTCAAGCGGCTGCGGGACAACCCGGACCGGTTCGCAGAGATCGCCCGCCCCTTCCTGCACGCGGCGCTCGCCGTGGCGGACACCGCCGGCGACGGCACGGTCGGCGTCGACAACACCGCCCGGGTACTCAAGGTGCTCGGCCTTGCCGAGGACCTCGCCGCAACGGTCGCCGCCACGCTGGACACCGACGGCGACGGCAGGATCGGCGAGGAGGAGATCGTCCGGGCCTTCGCCCGCTACTTCACCGTCCCGGAGTGACGCACCCCGTGCGGATGTCGCGGATTGTGGCATTCCTGTGATCACGGAGCGTTGAGACGCACTTTGTGTCCTCTGCGTGACTCGTCACGGCCCGGAGTCGGACGTCCGCTCCGGTACCTTGTGTGAGATGCGAGTCGTTGTGAGCACGCACCGCGCCGGAGTCGCCCCCGAGGCGGCTCCGTCTCCGCTGGTGCCGGCGGTTGCTCGCCGGGCGTCCGGGCCTTCTGCAGACGCCTGTTCGACCCCCCGTCGCGAGCGTCGCACAGTATGCCGCACAGGTACTCCTTCGCGCGGGAATATGCCCGAAGCGCTTGTTGACGTGACGGTACGTCAACCACGCTGTCCCATAAGGGATTCACGTTCCGTGACTCCGGTCCGGGCCATTGTTCTGGCCATGCAGAAAATGGCTACGATCGTGGCTCTCGTGACGCGCGAGTCCAAGTGTCCGCCGGTTCGGATGGTGTGAGCGGTGCAGGTGCTTCAAGTGCAGTTGGAGATCCGGCCCGACCCCGCTGAGGTGGGACGGGCCCGGCGGTGGGCACGCTCACGGCTGGCCGGTTCCGGCATAGGGGTCGACGAACCACTGGCCGAGACGCTGATCCTGCTCGTCTCGGAACTCGTCACCAACGCCGTGGTGCACACCGGCCGTCCTGCCGTGCTGCGGCTCTCCCTGCCGGGCGCGGAGGCGGCCGAGGAGGCCATCGTCCGCGTGGAGGTGGCCGACCGGAGCGACCGGGCGCCGGTGCCGCGCTGTGTGGACGGAGAGTCGACCGGCGGGCGTGGACTCGCCCTCGTGGACGGCCTGGCCGACCGCTGGGGATGGAGCGCCGAGGGCGTCGGCAAGCGCATCTGGTGCGAACTGGACCGCTGCGCGGCGGAATCCGAGGCCGCGCCGGCCCCCGCCGGGGGAGCCGCGGCGTTCGACGGGCTGGCCTACGAGGCGGTGTGAGTACACCCGGTGTACGGGTGCACGGTGAGCCGTCCGTGCGGGGTGCCGGCTGAGCCGGTGCGCCGGGTGTGCTTCCGTGCGCGGCCCCCGCAAACAGGGCGTATGCCGCATCCAACTCCTTCTCACCCGAATCGGTGTTGACGCGCCGTGACCGGTTGATCACGCTGTTCGTCAGCGATTCGCCGCGAGGGGACGACGAGGGCCCGACGACGGGAGCCCTCGGCGAGTGTGGGTCGTGATTCGGCGTCGGCTCCCCCCGGGGCCAGGGGGAGCCCGGGCGGGAGTGCCGGAGCCGAAGAGCGGTGCGGCGCTGCCGTGCTCGGGGCGGACGGCGCCGCACCGCCACAGTGCCGCCCCGGTTGTCCACAGGGTGTGGACAGTTATCGGAGTGTGGACAGTCCTCCGCTCATCCCGCGACGGACGCCCCCAGCGGCCCGTCCTGCCGCCCGCCCGCCGCCCGGAAGGTCCGCCGGTACGCCGTCGGGGTCACCCCCAGCGCCGCCTGGAGGTGCTGCCGCATCGACTGCGCTGTCCCGAAACCGGCGTCCCGCGCCACCTGGTCCACGGACAGATCGGTGGACTCCAGCAGCTGCCGGGCCCGCTCCACCCGCTGCCGCGTCAGCCACTGCCCCGGACTCACCCCGGTCTCCTCGCGGAACCGGCGCGTGAAGGTGCGTACCGACATCGCCTCCCGCGCGGCCATGTCCCGCAGTTGAATCGGCTCGTGCAGCCGGCCCAGGGCCCAGGCGCGGGCGCCGCTCGTCGACGCCTGCTGGGCCTCGGGCACCGGCCGCTGGATGTACTGCGCCTGCCCGCCGTCCCGGTGCGGCGGTACGACCGTCCGCCGGGCCACGTCGTTGGCCACGTCGGCGCCGTGGTCGCGCCGCACCATGTGCAGGCACAGGTCGATGCCGGCCGCGACGCCCGCCGACGTCAGGATGTCGCCGTCGTCGATGTACAGCACGTCCGGCTCGACCTCGACGCGCGGGAAGAGCCGCTGGAGGCGCTCGGCGTCCGCCCAGTGCGTGGTCGCGCGGCGCCCGTCGAGGAGTCCGGCGGCGGCGAGGACGTAGACGCCGGTGCAGATGGACGCGATCCGGGTGCCGGGCCGGATCAGGGCGAGGGCGGCGGCCAACTCGCCGGTCAGCTCGCCGCGCTCGTAGACCGGACCGAGCTCGTAGGAGGCCGGGATGATCACCGTGTCGGCGGTGGCGAGGGCCTCGGGGCCGTGGGCGACGTCGATCGTGAAGTCGGCGTCGGTCTGGACGGGCCCGGGCGGCCGGACCGAACAGGTGACGACCTCGTACAGCCGCCGGCCCCGGCCGTCGCGCGGGCGGCCGAAGATGCGGTGCGGAATGCCCGTCTCGAAGGGCAGCAGTCCGTCGAGGGCGAGCACGACGACCCGGTGGGGCCGGACGTCGTCGGACAGGTGCGCGGACTCGGCCGGATCCATGGCCCGATCCTAGCGAAGGCTGTCCTTCGGGCCACTCGATGCGGCGGCCCGCCGCACCGGAAGCTCTATGGCGTGACCCGGACAAGCGAGACAGCCGCCGTCGTGGAGCCGCCCGCGGGCGGCCGCAAGCCCGCCCGCGCCCGTGTCCACCGCGCGTGGTTCGTCGCCGCCGTCACCTTCGTGACCATCATCGGCGCCGCCGCGTTCCGTTCCGTGCCGGGCCTGTTCATCGACCCGTTGCACGAGGAGTTCGGGTGGTCGCGCGGGACCATCGGCGCGGCGGTCTCCGTGAACCTCGCGCTGTACGGGCTCACCGCGCCCTTCGCGGCGGCGCTGATGGACCGCTACGGCATCCGCCGGGTGGTCGCCGTCGCCCTCACCGTGATCGCGCTCGGCTCCGGGCTGACGGTGTGGATGACCGCGGCCTGGCAGCTGATGCTGTGCTGGGGCCTGCTGGTCGGCCTCGGCTCCGGCTCGATGGCGCTGGCCTTCGCCGCGACCGTCACCAACCGCTGGTTCACCGAACGCCGGGGCCTGGTCACCGGCATCCTCACCGCCGCGTCCGCCTCCGGGCAGCTGATCTTCCTGCCGGTGCTGTCCTGGGTCGTCGACCGGCACGACTGGCGGCCGGCCGCCGTCACCGTGGCCCTCGCCGCCCTCGCGGTGGTTCCGTTCGTCTGGCTGCTGCTGCACGACCATCCGGCCGACGTGGGGCAGAAGCCGTACGGGGCAAAGGAGTTCGTGCCCAAGCCCGCACCCGTGCCGGGGGCCGCCCGGCGGGCGGTGACCGTGCTGTTCGCGGCGGTGCGGACCGGGCCCTTCTGGCTGCTCGCCGGCACCTTCGCGATCTGCGGGGCCTCGACGAACGGGCTGATTCAGACCCACTTCGTGCCGGCGTCCCACGACCACGGCATGCCGATCACCACCGCGGCGTCGCTGCTGGCCGTCATCGGGGTCTTCGACGTCGTCGGAACGGTGGCGTCGGGGTGGTTCACCGACCGGTTCGATTCACGGCGGCTGCTGGCCGTCTACTACGCGCTGCGCGGGGTCTCGCTGCTGTTCCTGCCGCTGCTGCTGGGGCCGAGCGTGCACCCGCCGATGCTCTTCTTCATCGTGTTCTACGGGCTGGACTGGGTCGCCACCGTGCCGCCGACGCTGGCGCTGTGCCGGGAGCACTACGGGGACGACAGCCCGATCGTCTTCGGCTGGGTACTCGCCTCCCATCAGGTGGGGGCGGCCCTGGTCGCCTTCGCGGGAGGTGCCGCCCGGGATGTGTTCGGGTCGTATGACGTGGTCTGGTACGCGTCGGGAGCGTTGTGCGCGGCGGCGGCGCTGATGGCGCTGGTGATCAGGAAGCGGCCGGCCGCGCCGTTTGCGATGACGTGACCGGCCGCGCTCACATGCGGGGGAGGCGGGAAGCCTCTCCCGTGCGGGCGATCGCCTTCGCCATGCGCCGCGCGTCCAGGGCCAGTTCACGGAGATTGCCGCTGATCGGGTTCGTGTAACCCGTGAAGTGCAGGCCCGGAGCGTGGGGCGCGGTACGGGGGCCGTGGACCACGGGTCTGCCGCGCTCGTCGAGAACGTCGAGTCCGCCGACCAGCTTCTCCAGCCCCCGCGCGTAACCCGTGGCCGCCACGACCACTTCCGGAGCGATGCGCTTACCGTCCGCCAGGACGACCCGCCCCTCCTCGAACCCCTTCACCGCGGCCACGACCTCGACCGTCCCCTTGCGCACGGCGTCGATCAGACCGACGTCCTGCACGGGGATGGCCCCCTCCCGCACCCGGGTGTACAGACCGGAGTCGGGCCGGGGCAGACCCTGCGCCGACAGGTCCGGCAGCGCCACCCGCGCCTGGACCCGGCACAGCCGGTCGACGAGACCGACCGGCAGCCGCCGCACCAGGATCCCCGAGTACTGCGCCGGCCACCCGGCGGTCGAGCGGCGCACGATGTGCGGCGGGGTGCGCACCGCCAGCCGCACCCGGGAGGCGCCGCCCTCCACCAGGTCCACGGCTATCTCGGCACCCGTGTTGCCGACGCCCACGACGAGCACGTCCCGGCCGGCGTAGGGCTTCGGGTCGCGGTAGGCGGACGCGTGCAGGAACTCGCCGGTGTACGTGTCCCGTCCGGGCCACTCGGGGACGCGCGGGGTGTGGTTGTACCCCGTGGCGACGACGACCGCCGCGCCGGTCAACTCCCGGCCACCGGTGGCGTGCAGCAGCCAGCCCCCGCCGTCGGGGGCGCGCTCGATCCGGGAGACCTCGACACCGGTGACGATCTCCAGGCGGTGGTGCTCGGCGTACTTCTCCAGGTAGCGGACCACGTCGTCCCGGGCCACCCACCGCCCGAACCGGCGCGGCATCCGCAACCCGGGCAGGGCGGACATCCGCCGGGTGGTGTGCAGGCGCAGCCGGTGGTAATGGCGCCGCCAGGAGTCGCCGACGTGGTCGGCCCGTTCCAGGACGACGGCCCGTATTCCCCGTGCGCGCAGGGCGTAGGCGGCGGCGAGTCCGCCCGGTCCGCCGCCGATGACGTAGACGGGTCGGTCCACCCGGGGCGGTGCGGTGGGCTGCGCGGACGTGGCGGAACCGGGGGCGTCGGACGGGGCGGAGACGTCGGTCATGAGCGCGAGCGTAATCCGGCGCCTGGTTGATGGGTATCGGTCAAGACCGAAATTGGTTGCGGATTGATCACGTCTGTGGGAATCGCGTGCTTGAATGCCCGCTGCCCGAGGCGCGTGCGTGAGGCACGCCGGTGCCGGTGTCCCGCCCTGGGGGCTCCGCCCCCAGACCCCCGGCCTGTGCCCACCCGCCCCCCGACTCGGTTGGTCGAGAGGTGGGCGTCCCCTGGGGGGCTCCGCCCCCAGACCCCCGGGCCTATGCCCACCCGCCACTCGACTCGGTGGGTCGAGAGGCGGGCGTCTCCCCGGGGGCTCCGCCCCCGGACCCGCGGCGGGCTTTCTCCGGGGCTTGCCCCGAACGCCGAGCCCTCGGCCTCCAGCTCCGAGCCCTCGGTCTCCGGGCGCGTGTCCACCGCCACCGGACTCGGTGGGTCGAGAGGTGGGCGTCTTCCGGGGGCTCCGCCCCCGGGCCCTCCGGCGGGCGTTCTCCGGGGGCTTGACCCCCAGCCCCAAGTTCCTCGGTGAGAGGCCGGTGTTGACCGACGGTGGCCTCTCAGGGGCGGCCGGGGGCAGGCTGTGTCAGGGTCACGGCCACAGCAGGTTCCGCGTCCAGCCCTCGTCCCCCCGCTGGTAGCGCAGGCGGATGTGGCGGCGGTCCGGGTGGCCCTGGAAGAACTCCGCCTCGTTCGGGCGCAGGCGGTACAGGGTCCAGGATGGGGCCGGGGTTTCCGGGGCGCGGCGTGCCTGCTCCCAGGCGGCTTGCGAGGCTTGGGCCAGTTCCTCCGGTGAGGGAAGGACCTCGCTCTGTGTGCCGGTCAGGGCGGCGGCCAGGGCGCCGGTGGAGCGGGCGTGCAGGTCCGCCTGTGCCTCCTCGGCCGGGGCGACGCCGACGGGGCCGCGCACGCGTACCTGGCGGCCCAGCACCGGCCAGTAGAAGGCGAGCGCGGCGTACGGGCGGACGGCGAGCTGGCGGCCCTTGCGGCTGTGCGCGTGGGTCGCGAAGGACCAGCCCTGCTCGTCCGCGCCGTGCAGCATCACGATCCGCACGTCCGGCAGGCCCTCCGCGTCCGCCGTGGCCAGTGACATGGTGTGCGGCTCGGGCTGCCCGGCCTCCGCCGCCTCCGCCAGCCACCGCGCGAACAGCGGCAGCGGATCGGCGGGCGCGGCGTCCGGGTCGAACGGCGGCAGGTCGGTGACCGCCGGGTCCCACACCCGCAGGGTCCTCAGCAGCTCGTGGAGATCGGGTTCCATGCCTGGACCCGTCAGATCGACCCGAGGTCCGAGGACAGCCACCGTTCGGGCCGCATCCGCACGACGACCTGCTCGCCGTGGTTCTTCCAGGCGAAGTCGACGTACTCCTCGACCTTGTCGGCCGGCAGGTAGCGGGCGGAGATCTCCCGGAGCAGCTCGATCGTGGCGGGGCTGGTGTCGATCACCGGGCCCTCGACGGAGACGTAGCGGGTGGTGGGTTCGAGGCGGTCCACCAGGAGCGAGAACCGTCCCGCGGCGCTGATCAGCCGGTACTTGCGCGAGTGGAGGCCGGTCATGATCCACACGTCGCCGCCGGGCGCGTACTGGTACCAGATCGGCACGGTGAGCGGGGCGCGGCCGTCCTCCGCGTCCACCGCGAACGCGGCGACATGGGGTTCGGCGAGGAAGGCTTCACGTTCTTCGCGGGTCAGGGCCATGCGGGTTCCTCCTGCGATGTCTGCGGCCAGTGCTCGGGCATGCGCTTCATCGGCTCCAACACCGGGCGGGCGGTGGCGTGTTCCCTCATCTGTCCCGTGCAGCGCGACGGGCGGCGGTCCACCGGGTGGGCCGCCGCCCGTATGACAGGAATCGCGGGTTCGCGCGGGATGAGTGCGCCGTCGGCCGGCTACTTCGTGGGCTTTCTGCCGGTGACCCCCAGGTGCACCAGGAGTGCCAGGTTGGGCTTGAGTTCGGACTGCTTCACGCCCCAGGAGGAGAAACCTTTCTGGTGCGAGGCGACGGCCGCCAGCATGGCGACCAGGGAGCCGGCGATCGCCGCGGGGTTCACGTCCTTGTCGATCCGTCCCTTGGCCTGCAACTCGGCGACGGAGTCGGCCAGTGGGGTGCTCACCGTGTTCAGGACCTTCATGCGGATCTTGTAGAAACGCTTGTCGCCCTCGGCCGCGCCGAGGTCCACGACCCGCAGGATCGCTTCGTTGCGCCGCCAGAACTCCAGGAATCCGTCGACGAGTTCCTGGGCGGTCTGCCAGCCGGCCCGCCCGGTCCAGGAGCGGCCCTTCACCAGCTCCGTCAACGCGCCGCTCTCGGCCGCCATTTCCTCGGCGAGCTCCAGAACCGCGCCCTCGACGTCCGGGAAGTACTGGTAAAAGGTCGCCGGCGAAGTCCCCGCGCGGCGGGCCACATCGATGACTTTGACATCCCGGTAGGGGGAGGAGCTGAGCATCTCGCTGAGGCAGTCGAGCAGCTTCTGCCGGGTCGCCTGCCCACGCCGGCCGGCCACGCGGCCGTCGACGGTACGCACTTGTCCTGTCATGTCGTCAGCTTACCGAGGGGTGATCCGAGCGCGATTCGGCCGACTGCAAATGGGGTGCGCGGCTACGGGAACCCTGGTGTGCCTGGTCTGCGGGGTGCGGGCGGCGCCGTTAGTTTGGCGGCATGGCCGAAAACAGGGCATCGGAGTACGGGGCATCGCAGTACCCGGAGGGCACCCCGTGCTGGGTGGACGCGCAGCTTCCCGACGTGGCGGCGGGCAAGCGGTTCTACGGTGAGCTCTTCGGGTGGACCTTCGAGGACCAGCCGCAGGGCGGCGTGCGGGCGCTGAAGGACGGGGCTCCCGTCGCCTCCCTCGCGCACAAGACGGACGGCAGGCTGCCCACCGTGTGGACGGTGTCCTTCGCGACCCCGGACGCCGAGGCGCTGTGCGCGCGGATCCGGGCGGGCGGCGGGCAGGTCGTGTCGCCGCCGATGCCCTTTGGCGACCTCGGTTACACGGCGCTGGTCACGGACCCCGAGGGTGCCGTGTTCGGCCTCTGGCAGGGAGCGCGGACCCCCGGCTTCGGCCGCCGGCGCGAGCCCGGCACCTTCACCTGGGTGCAGCTCTACACGCGGGACACCGAGACCGCGAACACCTTCTACGGCACCCTCTTCCACGACGCCCTGTTCGGCCCGGACGCCGACCCCGACTTCGGCCGGGCGCCGGTCTCCGACGTCTTCGCCGCCGAGATGCCGCCCCACTTCCTCGTCCACTTCGCCGTCGAGGACCTTCAGGCCGCTCTGGCGGAGGTGGCCCGGCTCGGCGGCAGGGTGCAGGTTCCGCCCTTCGAGACGTCCTACGGCACGGCGGCCGTGGTCAGCGACGATCAGGGGGCGTCCTTCGCGTTGCTGCGCCGTTGAGCCATTACCGCCCGTGGTCTCGTATGTAAATCTGGACACCCGATTTGTCGGCCGGTTCGCAACCGGGCCGCCGGACAGGAAGAATCGGGGTGCGTGCCGCCACGGCGGTGCGGTGGTGAGACGCTGCACTACGGTCGCGCACAGGTGGTGGCGCGACGCGTACGGGGAGGTGGCAGGCAAGTGGTGGATCAGCTGACGCAGCACGATCCGCGGCGTATCGGGCCGTTCGAGGTGCTGGGACGGCTGGGAGCCGGCGGCATGGGGCTGGTCTATCTCGCGCGCTCGGCGTCCGGGCGGCGGGTGGCGATCAAGACGGTACGGACCGAACTGGCCGAGGACCAGCTCTTCCGTGTCCGCTTCACGCGCGAGGTGGAGGCGGCCCGCGCGGTCTCCGGTTTCTACACGGCGGCCGTCGTGGACGCCGACCCGCGCGCCGCCGTGCCGTGGCTGGCCACCGCGTACGTTCCCGCGCCCTCGCTCGAGGAGATAGTGAACGAGTGCGGGCCGCTGCCGGCCCAGGCGGTGCGCTGGCTCGCGGCGGGCGTCGCGGAGGCGCTCCAGTCGATCCACGGCGCCGGACTGGTCCACCGTGACCTCAAGCCCTCCAACGTCCTCGTCGTCGAGGACGGCCCCCGGGTGATCGACTTCGGTATCGCGTCCGGCGTCTCGAACACCCGTCTGACCATGACGAACGTCGCCGTCGGCACCCCCGCCTACATGTCCCCCGAGCAGGCGAAGGACTCCCGCAGCGTCACCGGTGCCAGCGATGTCTTCTCGCTGGGCTCGATGCTGGTGTTCGCCGCCACCGGCCACCCGCCCTTCCACGGCGCCAACCCGGTCGAGACCGTCTTCATGCTGCTGCGCGAGGGCCCGGACCTCGACGGCCTCCCGGACGAGCTGCGTCCGCTCATCGAGGCCTGTATGCAGATGGACGCCACGGCCCGGCCCAACCCCGCCGACCTCCAGGCCCAGCTCGCCCCGCACCTCTTCGGCTCCGGGTCCGACGACAGCGGTACGGCGTCGGCCTGGCTGCCCGAGCGGGCGGTGAGCCTGATCGAGGCCCGCCGCGGCGGACGCCCGGCGCCCAAGCCCGCGCACGGGTCCGGCCGCAGCGCCGGCGGCGCCCGTCCCCACCTGCCGCCGCCCCCGCACGACCCGGTCGTCCCGCCGCCCCCGTCCCGGCCCGCGCCGGTCCCGGTGGGCGCCCCCGACACCGGCCCGGTACGGCTGGCCGGCGCCATGGTCCCCATCGGCCCCGGCCCGCGCGTCGCCGACGCCCGCGCGGCCGCCGCCAAGGCGCCGCCGCCGGCGGCCGCCCTGGCCGCCACCTGGTCCAAGCCCCGCCCCGGCGTCAACGGCGCCGACCCGGCCGTACCGGCGCCCGCCGCGCCGCCGGAGCACCCCAGCGGCTGGCGTCCCTGGCGGTTCCGTATGTCCAACGACGTCTGGGGCACCCCGGCCGTCGACGGCGACCTCGTCTACGTGACTTCCTTCGAGGTGCACGCCCTGGACGTCGCCACCGGCCGACGGCGCTTCAAGACCCGGGACGTCGCCTGGTCGATGGCGGTCGCCGACGGCCGTATCCACGCCTCCGACGGCCCCACCCTCTTCGCCCTCGACGCCCGTGAGGGCGGCGACCTGTGGCGGCTGTCCACGGACGCCTGGGTGTACTCCCTCAAGGCCGACCGTGGCACCGTCGTCACCGGCACCCGCGGCGGCGGCGTCCAGGCGTGGGAGGCGTCCACCGGGCAGAAGCTGTGGGAGGTCACCGGCTGCCAGACCGACTTCGAGTCCCCGGAGGCCGGGCCGTCCGTCCACGACGGCATCGTCCATGTCTGGCAGGACGCCCGGCTGCGCGCGCTGGACGCCCGCACCGGCGACGAGCGCTGGTCGTACCCCATCGGCGACGCGGCCTCCTGCGGCGGCGTGCCGGTCCGCCTCACCCATGGCCCCGACGGCTATGTCTACGTCTCCGCCGGCACCCGGGTCCTCGCCCTGGAGGCCGCCTCCGGGCACGTCCGCTGGCACTTCGAGGCCCCGGCGGTCTTCCTGTGCCCGCCCACCTTCGTCCCGGGCCCCGCGGTGACCGGCGGCGGGGTGTACCTCGCCGACTACCTCGGCACGGTCTACGCCCTCGACGCCACCGACGGGCGCGACCGCTGGCGCATCGCCACCGAGTCCCGCGCCTCGATCGAACCGGTGCTGGTCGCCGCCGGCCACGTCCACGTGGGCAGCGGCAAGGGGCTGTACACCCTGGACGCGGTCACGGGCACGCCCAAGTGGCGCTTCCAGTCCGGCGGCGAGATCGTCGGCGCCCCCGCGGTAGCCGAGGGCCGCATCCACTTCGGCTCCAGCGACCACCTGCTGTACACCCTGAAGGCCGACGACGGCCGCCTGAGATGGAAGCTGGCGACCGGCGGCGAGATCACCGGCTCCCCGGTGGTCCGGGACGGCGTGGTGTACGCGTGCAGCAAGGACCGCTGTGTGTACGCGCTGGACGCGGAGAAGGGCACCGGCACGGCGCGCACGGCATAAAGGGCTTGCGGGACGGCCGTCGTGCCGGTCGCACGGAAGGGGCGTCGGACGGCGGCCGCCGCTACGGGGAGCGGCCCGAGCGCCGCGCCCACGGCGAACGCTACGCCGCGTACGCGACCGTCGCCAGGCGGTGACATGCCCGTGCCACGAAGATCGCTAGCCTTCGGGCATGACTTTCCGGGGGAACACACTCAAGCTCACAGCGGTCTCGGCACTCGTCGTCCTCACCCTCACCGGTTTCTCGACCGGGCGCGGCCACGGCGGCAGCGGTGGCGACGGGGGAGGCGGCTGCAGCAGCTCCGGCCAGAACCAGGACACGTCGAGCTCCGGGGGCGGCTCCCACTACGACGACGATGACGATTACGGCGGCACGGGCAGCACGGGCAGCGGCAGCAACGGCGGTTCCGGCACCACGTCCCCGTCGTCCCTCCAGGACGCCACGGTGGACCTGACGGCCTGCGCCTCGCGGCAGACCCCGTACGCCACCGTCGAGGTCACCAACCCCAATGCCGTCGCCGGCACCTTCACGGTCACGGTCGTCTTCGAGGACACGGCCGGCACGGAGGTCGTCGCCCAAACCCAGGACGTCGACGTCCCGGCGGGCGGGACGGCGACGGCCCGGGTGAACGTGGGCGACACGGCCGACGTCCCCCGGGTCGCCGACTGCGCACCCGGCCGGTACGCCCCGGCGGCCCGCTGACCGTTCCGGACACACGTCGGCCGCGACGGCTTCCCCTCCGAGCCGTCGCGGCCGATCCCCGTGTGGGAAGGACGGCTACTTGCCGCCGTCGAGGTCAAGGGCCGGCGGGGCCGGCATGTGGTTGTCCAGCGTCGTGATGCCGTCCTTGGCCGGCTCGCTCGGCATGTGGTTGTCGAGCGTCGTGGCGTTCTCCTCCTCCGCCGGCGGAGCGGGCATGTGGTTGTCCGGAGGGGTCGCGTCCGCGTTCTGCTTCTTGTCGCTCATAAGCCTTGCTCCTCTGCTGTGTTGGCGATGGAACGCCCGCCCGGCAGCTCCCCCGCGGGCCGCCGGACGGGCGCTCGGAGCCGCACACATTAACCGTTCGGCCCCTGGTCAGCCGTCTGCCCCCCGACGCGACGGTGTGACACGCATGAAGAATGCCTGGGGGAGATAAACGAACGCTGAACGCCCGCTCGCCGGCCCGGTGATCAGGCGGCGGGGGCGAGCAGTGCCCGCACTTCGCCGGCCTCCGGGACACCGTTCTGTTCGAGCAGGCACAGCGCCTCACGCCAGCACGCCCTCGCCCGGTCCGCCTGTCCCAGGGCGTGCAGCGCCCGCCCGAGGAGCGTCAGCACGTTGCCGCGCATCCGGTCGCCGCCGATGCAGCCCAGGGCCAGTGCCTGTTCGGCGTGCTGTGCCGCCTGCGACGCCCGCCCGGCGGCCAGATGCACCTCGGCGATGCGGAAGTTCGTCGCTCCCTCCCACAGGCGCTGCCGGTGGTCGGCGAAGATGTGCATCGCCTCGGAGAACTGACCGAGTGCCTCCGCGTGACGGCCCGCCTTGGCCAGGGCGACCCCCACCGCGAAATGACCGTTGGCGAGTCGCATGGTCCGCCCCAGCTCCAGGTACACCGCCAGACCGCGACGAGCGATCTCCACGGCCTCCGCGATGTTTCCCATGCCGAGTTGCGCACGGGAGAGGTTCGACAGGGCGGAGGCCTCACCGGCTCGGTTGCCGGTGGCCCGGAATCCTTCTATGGCCTGGTCGAAGAGGTTCTTCCCTGCCGCGTACCGGTGTTGATGCAGACAGATGAGCCCCCGGTTGTTGGCGACCCAGCTCGCGGCGGTGAAGTCACCGACCGAATCCGCCAATTCCATGGCCAGCAGGGCTTCCTCGTCCGCCTGCTGGATCCGGCCGGACACCAGGAGCACGTCCGTGAGGACCGTCCTCGCCCTTCCCTCCGCCCGGGCGTCGGCCGCGGCACGGGTGGCGTGGCACATGGCGCGCGCCGTTGTCTCGTACTGATGGGAATCGGCTCCGGACTCCGTCAGGTCCTTCGCCGCCCACAACAGGTCCACCGCCCGCCGCAGCCGGTCCGTGCCCGCGCCCTGCCGGACGGCGGACAGCAGGGGCGCGGCTTCGGTGTAGAGCCAGTCCAGTGCCGCCGAGCCGTCGGTGAAGCCCAGTCCCGGATGCGCCGTGGGCTCCAGGCCGTCCACCAGCCGGTCTCCCGGCCGCTCGATCGCGTACACCCCCGCCGCCGTGGCCAGGTAGAAGTCGAGAACCCGCGAAAGCGCCGACCCCCGTTCGCTCGGCGGCTGTTCGTCGCGCTCGGCGCAGGCGCGCGCGTAGAGCCGTACGAGGTCGTGGAAGCGGTACCGGCCCGGCGCCGCCGACTCCAGGAGGGAGGTGTCGACCAGGGACTCCAGCAGGTCCTCCGTGTCCTCCGGCGGGAGGTCCAGCACCGCCGCCGCGGCGGCGAGGGAGATGTCCGGGCCGTCCGCGAGCCCCAGGAGGCGGAAGGCGCGGGCCTGAGCGGGCTCCAGCTGCCCGTAGCCCAGCTCGAACGTGGCCTTGACCGCCAGGTCGCCCGCCTGGAGTTCGTCCAGGCGGCGGCGTTCGTCGGCGAGCTTGGCCGCCAGGACCGAGACCGTCCACGTCCTCCTCGCCGCCAGGCGGGACGCGGCGATGCGGATCGCCAGCGGCAGGAATCCGCAGGCCGCCACCACGTCCAGGGCCGCCTCGCGCTCCGCGGCGACGCGCTCCTCGCCGACGATCTTCGTGAAGAGGGCCAGTGCCTCCTCCGGCGACATCACGTCCAGGTCGACGAGGTGGGCCCCGGCCAGATCCACCATCCGCATCCGGGAGGTCACCAGCGCCGCGCAGCCCTCCGTACCGGGCAGCAGCGGGCGTACCTGCGCCGCGTCGCGCGCGTTGTCCAGCAGGACCAGGACCCGGCGGCCGTCCAGGGCCGAGCGGTACAGGGCCGCCCGCTCCTCCAGCGTGTCCGGGATCGCGGAGTCCGCCGTGCCGAGGGCGCGCAGGAAGGAGCCCAGGACCGTCTCCGGTTCCGCCGCCCGCGCACCGGCGCCCTGCAGATCGACGTAGAGCTGGCCGTCGGGGAAGGCCGCGCGGGCCTGATGGGCCACATGGACCGCGAGGGTCGTCTTGCCGACGCCGCCGATGCCGGCCAGCGCCGACACCGCCATCACCCGACCCTCGTCACCGGACGCCGACGCCAGGACGTCGCTCAGTTCCCGTACGAAGGACGCGCGGCCGGTGAAGTCCGGCACCGTCGCCGGGAGCTGGGCCGGGCGGACGGGAGCCGCCGACGGCTCCGCGATCGGGGCGGACGGCTCCGCCAGGCCCGGGTCGGCCCGCAGGATGCGCTGCTGGAGTTCCTGGAGTCCCGGGCGCGGGTCCACGCCCAGTTCGTCGGCGAGCAGCCGGCGGGTGTCCGCGTACACCGCGAGGGCCTCCGCCTGGCGGCCGCTGCGGTAGAGGGCGAGCATCAGCAGTTCGCGCAGGCGCTCGCGCAGCGGGTGCGCGGCCGTGAAGGCCGTGAGCTCCGAGACCGCCTCGGCGTGGCAGCCCTGCTCCAGGTCCATGTCCAGGCGGGATTCGAGGAGTTGCAGACGCCACTCCTCCAGGCGGACCCGCTGGGCGTCCGCATACGGGCCCGGCACCCCCGCCAGTGTCTCGCCGTCCCAGAGGGCCAGAGCCCGGTTGAGTACGTCGCGCGCGTGGCCCAGGTTCCCGGTGTTGCGGGACTTCTCCGCCTCCGCCGCCAGCTCCTGCGCGACCGCCAGATCCAGTGCCCGCTCGCCGAGCGCGCGCACCGCGTAGCCGCCGGACTCGCTGACCAGGACCCCGGGGTCCAGCACCTTACGCAGCCGGGAGGCGTAGGTGCGCACCGCCGCCAGGGCCTGCGACGGCGGTTCCTCGCCCCACAGGGCGTCGATCAGCTCGGCCGCCGTGGCCGTACGGCCCTCGCGGAGCAACAGGGCGGCGAGCAGGGCGCGTTGCTGAGGGCTGCCGGTGGCGACCGGCTCGTCGTCGCGCCAGGCGCGCACCGGGCCGAGCACGGCGAAACGCAATGCCCCCGGTGATGTCGAGGAGCCGGGACGCGGCTGCTCCGGCCCTCGCGGTTCACCGACCATGCAGTCCCCCCTGTGCTTCCTGAGCAACTAAGCCAGTCTGCCTTCTCCTGACGGATGCGTCAGCTCTGCGAGACGCCGCTCACACGGGGAGCGGCCGGCCCGCACCGAGCCCACACATTTTCAACCTCAACCGTCCAGATCCACCCGCACCGTCAGCAACCCCGCCCCGAAGGTCCGTACGCCCAGGCTGTTGAAGCGCGGCAGCGTGCGCAGCCGGGCCACGGGGTCGTCGTCGGGCAGCAGATGGGCTGTTCCGGTGTGCCAGCGGCCCCGGATGCGCACCCGCACCCGGGGGTCGGCCTGGATGTTGCGGACGTACTGCGACCGTTCGCCGAACTCCGACACCAGCCAGAACGAGTCGCCGACCCGCCGCCCGCCCACCGGAGTCCGCCGGGGGAGCCCGGAGACCCGCCCCGTGGTCTCCAGAAGGGTCTGGAACGGCAGCCGGCGCACGACCGGGTTCACGACCCGGCGCTGTAAGGCGGTGGCGGAACGGTACTTGCGTTCAACCCGAGACGTCATGGTGCTCGAGCCTACCGGCGGCCCAGGAAGATCGGGTTGGTGAAGGCGGCCAGGGCTCCCGGCAACGGCCCGGCGGCCGTCTCGTGCCGCAACTCGGCGCGTACGTAGGCGGCGTACGACGGTGTGGTCCGCCACTCCACCACCCCGGCGCCCGAGACCGGCAGCGGGCCACCGGTGTGCAGCACGCCCTGGTCGGTCACCAGCCGGACCGTGCACCGGGGGGCGCCGGTGACCTCCAGACGGACGGTGACCGGGGTGTCCTGGTCCACCCGCAGGCGCTCGCCGATCCCCGCGTGTTCGCCCCGCCCGCCGGACGCGGTGAGGGCGATCGATACGGCGGCGGACTCGGCGACGTAGGAACGGCCCGCGCGGATGCCGTCCAGGACGGACTCGCGGGTCAGGCCGTCGGCGAGAACGACGGTCTGCGGGCGGCCGACGGCGTCCGGGTCGCGGTGGGCGTCGCTCCCGCCCATCGCCGGGATCCAGCCGCGTCCGTCCCGCACGGACGCCACAAGCATGCCGTCCCAGTCGGCCAGCGCCACCTCGTCGTCGGGCGTGTACGGGCCGTTCCACACCTCCACGGCGTCCGCCTCGCCGAAGCCGAACTTCCAGGTGCAGCCGATGCAGGTGGCGTGCGGGTGGGCCGGGACGACCAGGCCGCCCGCGCGGCGGATCTGGCGGGCGAACCGGCCGAAGCGGTTGTCACGGGCGCGGTAGCGCCAGTCGACGAAGGTGCCGGGATCGGTGCCGATCGCCACCACGTGCCCGTTGCGGGTGGTGACCTCCTCGCCGAGCAGCACCAACAGGTCGTCCCCGGCCGCGTCGGCCCAATGGGCGTGCGCGGAGTGGGTGTTGTGCTCGCTGCTGTTGATGAAGTCGAGGCCGGCCGCGCGGGCGAGCGCGGCGATCTCGGCGGGGGTGCGGCGCCCGTCGGAGTACCAGGAGTGCAGATGGCAGTCGCCCCGGTACCAGGCCCGCCCCCGCCCCTTCGCCCGCTCCGGCGGATACACCGGCGGCAGCGCCCGGCCCGGCTCCCCGTACGTCAGCCTCACGGTGATCTCGTACGACAGTCCCTGCGGGGCCACGGTGTACGGGCCCAGCGCGATATGCCAGGTGCCCTCGCGCACGGGGCCGGGGAGGTAGCCGGGGGTGGCGTCGTCGGCGCGCAGGAAGAACTCCGTGCGCGCCCCGCCCGACCAGCCCCGGAAGCCCCGGCCGCCGAGCTCGGTGCCGCGCTCGTCGAAGATGCCGATGTCGAGGGCGTTGCCGGTGGTGCCGGCCGGCACGGTGGGTCTGTCGTAGGTGTAGGCCACCTTGATCTCGCGGACGCCGTCCGGCACCTCGACCGGGACGTACATGAAGTCGGGGGCGCCCGGGGAGAGGGTGCCGAGCACCGTCCTCGTCTGCCGGCGGCCGCCCTCGGCCGCGGATGCGAAGCTCACGCTCCCCAACGTAAGCGCGGCGGCGGCGCCCGTCAGGAAGACGGCGCGCCGCCCGATTCCGGCCTGATGCTCCTCGCACATGCTGCGGCTCCCAGGTGTCGGTGAGGACAGGGGATGACAGGGCTTGGGTGGTGCAGGGGTGGTGCGGTGCGACCTTTGTATTGAGCAGTGAACTCCCCTGAAAGGGAAGGGAATCGGCAGATTTCGAGGCGGCCCGCATGGCCGATGCCGACTGGTCGGTATGGACAGGAGAGGGCGGCCCGGGTATGCATGGGGCGTCGTCCGCGTACGAAAGGCCGCCCATGCGCATCGCCGTCACGATCTTCCTCACCGACGAGACGATCACCCCCGTCCGGCTCGCCCGTGAGCTGGAGCAGCGGGGATTCGCCGGGCTGTACCTGCCCGAGCACACGCACATCCCCGTCGAGCGGACCAGTCCGTACCCGGCGGGTGGGGAACTGCCGCGGGAGTACGGCCGCACGCTGGACCCCTTCGTCGCGCTCGGGCAGGCCGCGGCCGTCACCGAGCGGCTCGGACTGGGCACCGGCATCACCCTCGCCGCGCAGCACGACCCGATCGACCTGGCCAAGCAGATCGCGACCCTGGATCACCTCTCCGGCGGCCGGTTCACGCTCGGCCTGGGCTTCGGCTGGAACGTCGAGGAGGCCGCCGACCACGGGGTCAGGTGGCGCACCCGGCGCGAGCTGGTGCGGGACCGGATGGGGCTGATGCGGGCGCTGTGGTCGGAGGAACCGACCGCGTACGAGGGCGAGTTCGGGAGCGTCCGGGCGAGCTTCGCGCACCCCAAGCCGGTGCAGAAGCCGCGCGGTCCGGTGATCGGCCCGCGCACGCTGGTCGGCGGGGCGGCCGGGCCGAAGCTGTTCGCGCACATCTGCGAGTACGCCGACGGCTGGCTGCCGATCGGCGGGCGGGGCCTGACGGAGTCGCTGCCGGTGCTGCGTACCGCCTGGGCCGACGCGGGCCGCGACCCGGGCGCCCTCCAGGTGGTGCCGTACGCCGTCCTGCCCAGTGCGGGGAAGCTGGCGCACTTCGCGGAGCTGGGCATCGAGGAGGTGGTGGTGCAGCTGCCCCCGTCGGGGGAGGCGGAGGCGCTGCGAGCGCTGGACGCCGTTCAGCCGTTCGTGGATGGCCAAGGCGTCTGATCATCCCGAACGTATGCTCACAGGATGACGACTTCCGCGAGCTCCGGAACCGGCGGCCCGACCGAGAACTCCCTGCGCCGCGCCCTCAGACGCGCCCGGGACGGCGTCTCCCTGGACGCCGCCGAGGCGGCGGTGCTGCTCCAGGCACGCGGTGAGCATCTGCGGGACCTCTCCGCGTCGGCCGCCCGGGTCCGGGACGCGGGGCTGGAGGCGGCCGGCCGGCCCGGGGTCATCACCTACTCGAAGAGCGTCTTCGTGCCGCTGACCCGGCTGTGCCGGGACAAGTGCCACTACTGCACGTTCGTCACCGTGCCAGGCAAGCTGCGCCGGGCCGGGCACGGGATGTTCATGTCACCGGACGAGGTGCTGGACATCGCCCGCAAGGGTGCCGCCCTTGGCTGCAAGGAAGCCCTCATCACCCTGGGCGACAAGCCCGAGGACCGCTGGCCCGAGGCACGCGAGTGGCTCGACGCGCACGGCTACGACGACACGATCGCCTACGTCCGCGCCATCTCGATCCGCATCCTGGAGGAGACGGGCCTTCTCCCGCATCTCAACCCGGGCGTCCTGAGCTGGACGGACTTCCAGCGCCTGAAGCCGGTCGCGCCGTCGATGGGCATGATGCTGGAGACCACCGCCACCCGCCTGTGGTCCGAGCCCGGCGGCCCCCACCACGGCTCCCCGGACAAGGAACCGGCCGTGCGGCTGCGGGTCCTCGAGGACGCGGGCCGCTCCTCGGTCCCCTTCACCTCCGGCATCCTCATCGGCATCGGTGAGACGTACGAGGAGCGGGCCGAATCCCTCTTCGCGCTGCGGAAGATCGCCCGCGCCCACCACGGCATCCAGGAACTGATCATCCAGAACTTCCGCGCCAAGCCGGACACCGCGATGCGCGGCATGCCGGACGCGGAGCTGGACGAACTGGTCGCCACGGTCGCCGTGGCCCGCCATGTCCTCGGCCCCTCCGCCTGCCTCCAGGCCCCGCCCAACCTGGTCGACTCCGAGTACGAGCGGCTGATCGCGGCCGGCATCGACGACTGGGGCGGCGTCTCCCCGCTCACCATCGACCACGTCAACCCCGAGCGCCCGTGGCCGCAGATCGAGGAACTGGCCGAGAAGTCCCGGGCGGCCGGTTTCGAACTGCGCGAACGGCTCTGCGTCTACCCGGAGTTCGTGCGGCGCGGCGAGCCCTGGCTGGACCCGCGGCTGCGCCCGCATGTGGCCGCGCTCGCCGACCCCGGGACCGGACTCGCGCGCCCGGACGCGCTCCCCGGGGGGCTGCCCTGGCAGGAGCCGGACGAGGCGTTCACCGCGACCGGCCGCACCGATCTGCACCGCACCATCGACACCGAGGGCCGCACCGCCGACCGCCGCGACGACTTCGACGAGGTGTACGGCGACTGGGACGCCCTGCGCGAGGCTGCCGCCCCCGGGATGGTCCCCGAGCGCATCGACACCGACGTCCGCGAGGCCCTGCGCACGGCGGCCGACGACCCGACGCGGCTGACCGACGCGGAGGCGCTCGCGCTGCTGCACGCCGACGGCCCCGCGCTGGACGCCCTGTGCCGGGTCGCGGACGACGTGCGCAGATCGGCGGTGGGCGACGACGTGACGTACATCGTCACCCGCAACATCAACTTCACCAACGTCTGCTACACCGGCTGCCGCTTCTGCGCCTTCGCCCAGCGCCGCACGGACGCCGACGCCTACACGCTGTCGCTGGACCAGGTCGCCGACCGCGCCCAGCAGGCCTGGGAGGTGGGCGCGGTGGAGGTCTGCATGCAGGGCGGCATCCACCCCGATCTGCCCGGCACGGCGTACTTCGACATCGCGCGGGCGGTCAAGGAACGCGTCCCCGGCATGCATGTGCACGCCTTCTCCCCGATGGAGGTGGTGAACGGCGCGAGCCGCACCGGCCTGTCGATCCGGGAGTGGCTGACGGCCGCGAAGGAGGCCGGGCTGGACACCATCCCCGGCACGGCGGCGGAGATCCTCGACGACGAGGTCCGCTGGATCCTGACCAAGGGGAAACTGCCGGCCGCCACCTGGATCGAGGTGGTGACCACGGCCCACGAGCTGGGCATCCGCTCCTCGTCCACGATGATGTACGGCCATGTCGACCGGCCCCGGCACTGGCTGGGGCATCTGCGGACCCTGGCGGACATCCAGCGGCGGACGGGCGGCTTCACGGAGTTCGTGACCCTCCCCTTCGTGCATACCAACGCCCCCGTCTACCTGGCCGGGATCGCGCGCCCGGGCCCGACGGTCCGCGACAACCGCGCGGTCACGGCGATGGCGCGGCTGCTGCTGCACCCCTGGATCCCCAACATCCAGACGAGCTGGGTGAAACTCGGCGCGGAGGGTGCGGCGGAGATGCTTCGCTCCGGGGCGAACGATCTCGGCGGCACGCTGATGGAGGAGACCATCTCGCGCATGGCGGGCTCGTCCTACGGCTCCTACAAGTCGGTCCGGGACCTGGTGGCGGTGGCGGAGAAGGCGGGCCGTCCGGCGAGGCCGCGCACCACGCTGTACGGCGAGGTGCCGGAGGAGCGCCGCCGCGCGGCGGAGGCCTCGGACGGCCATCTGCCCGAGCTGCTGCCGGTCCTGGACTGAGACGGGCGCCGACCACGCCGGCGGTAGGATGATCCGACGCGCGTTCGGGACCGTAGCTGAGGAGATGCGTACCGGTGTCTGCCCGTCTTCCTTCGTGGGCCTGGGTGACCGGGCTGACCACGGGGGCGATAGCCGCGGTGGCGGTCCTGGCCGTCCAGGCGGACCAGGGCACGAAGCCCACCGCGGCCACCAGCCGGCCGAGCGCGCCGGCCACGGCGGACGCCAAGCCGTCCGCCGGGCCGCAGGAGAAGAAGCCGGCCGCGGTCCCCGCGGACTCGGGCACCGGCCGCCGGATCGTCTACTCCCTCGGGCAGAAGCGCGTCTGGCTGGTCGACGCCAGCGACGCCCCCCGCCGCTCCTTCGTGGTCTGGCCCGGCACCGTCTCCCCGGACCCCGGCAGCTACACGATCGGCACCCGCACCGAGGCCACCACCGGCAGCGACGGCGTCCCGGTGGAGCACATCGTCTACTTCGCCGCGAAGTCCGGCATCTCCGTCGCCTTCTCCAACGCGGTAGACGGCTCCTCACCCCCACCCGCGTCCCCGAACACAAAAACCGGCGGAATCCGCGTCTCCAAGCCCGACGGCAAGGCCCTATGGACCTTCGCCACGTCGGGCACGCCGGTACGGGTGGTCAAGTAACCGAACTGACCACACCGGGCGGAGCACGCCGAGGTGCGGCGACTACCCGGCCGCCGTCGCCCAGCTGCGGTTTGCGGGGCGCTGCCCCCGGGACGCCGGCCTCTTCGCCCTGACGGGGAGTACCGCCGCGTCCTGCGGCAGCACTCCGCGGCGGTGCGGGACACCTGCGCGGGGGACGCCCTGGCCGACCTGGACCGCTCCCTGGAGATCGCCCCCTTCTACGAGTGGGCCCGCACCCTGCGGGACACGGTCGTACGCCACCGTGATGGCTGATGGTGACCGCTTCCGATCAATCGGAGTTTATTTCGCATACCCGCCCGCCCTATGAACCGACCGTCCTCGTTCGATTACAGTGCTCGCGTTGTACGTACGGACGGCGCCCGGGAGGTCATGGTGGCTGGTACGGCCGGACCCGTGTGGGGGCGCCCTGAGCAGCAGGATTTCCGCAGCCGGGTGCGCGGCACCCTGCTCGGGGTGGCCGTCGGGGACGCGCTGGGCGCGCCCGTGGACGGCATGGCGATCGACGGGATCCGTGAGGCGCACGGCGCCGAGGGCGTCACCGACCTCGCCTCCGCATACGGCCGGCGCGGCGCCGTCACCCACCACACCCAGCTCACCCTGTTCTCCGTGGACGGGCTGATCCGCGCCCAGGTGCGGCGCGACACCGGCGCCTGGCACCCGCCGACCGATCTGCACCGGGCGTATCTGCGCTGGGCCACCACCCAGCGGGACTGGGGCCCGGACGAGCGGCGCAAGGAGGACGGCTGGCTGGCACGGGAGGAATGGCTGTACGCCCGCCGGGACCCCGCGCGCACGCTGCTGATGGGGCTCGGCGACGGGACCATGGGGACGCCGGACGCGCCGAAGAACCCCGGTGAGGCCGGGCCGGAGGCCGCCGCCCGGTCCGCGCCGTTCGGGCTGCTCGTCGGCTGGGAGCCGCAGCTCGTCGCGCAGCTCGCGGTGGAGTGCGCGGCGCAGACCCACGGCCACCCGGTCGCCTGCCTCGCGGCGGGCGCGTACGCCGTGATCGTGCACGCGCTGGCCCGGTGCGAGAGCCTGGACACGGCGGTGCAGCGCACGCTCGCCCTGCTGTCCGCCCGGCCGGGACACCAGCCGGTGTCGGAGGCGCTCCAGCACGCGCTGGGCGCCGTACGGCAGGGGATGCCCACTCCGGAGCGGGTGACGGAGCTGGTCGGGAACGCGACCGCCGAGGGGCTGGTCGCCGCGGCCGTGTACTGCGCGCTGGTGGGGGAGGACGTACGGCACGGACTGTGCCTGGCGGTGAACCACGACGGGCCCAGTGCGGCCGCCGGCGCGCTGACCGGCGGGCTGCTCGGCGCCCTGTACGGCGATACCGCCCTCCCACCCGCCTGGCTGGCCGAACTGGAGGGCCGCCCCACGATCCTGGAACTCGCCGACGACTTCGCCATGGAAATGACCCAGGGCCCGGCGCTGCACGGCCCGGCGGGCTCTTCCCCGGCATGGCTGACGCGCTACCCACGGGGCCTGAGCCGGGCATTCTCTGCCCCACCGCCCTTGAACGCGCCCCTTCAGGCGCGCGGGGAACTACCCCAGAAACCCCCACCCACCCACGCGCCCGGGGTCAAAGCGGCAGCGCCCCTGACGGACGGAAACGCGCGCCGCCCCTGAACGCGCCCCTTAGGGGCGCGGGGAACTGCGCGAGAAACCCCCACCCACCAGTACTTTCGGGGTCAAAGGGGTAGCGCCCCTTGTGGACGGGAACGGGAAGGGGCGGCGGGGGCGAGGAAACACGCCTGTTCCCGCACCGCACCGGCGCGGTCACCGTCAGCGCAGTTCCTCCGGGCACGGCGTTCCCCGCTGCCCCCACTTGTAAGGAGCCGCCAGGCGATACGTCCCCGGCTCCGGCGCAAGCAGCATCGTCCACTGGTCCCCGTTCGCGTCCTCCTCCGTCTCCATCAGACACCCGTGGACGTTCTCGTACGCCCTCGGCTCACCCTCCGGCCGGTTCTCCGACTCCTCCGTCTCCCGCGGAGGCTCCAACGCCGCACCCTCGGCATCGACGAGCCCCAGCCACGGCGAGTACGGCACCCGAATCAGAATCCGCCCCGCCTCCTCCACCCGCAGCGTCCACTCCCCCTGCTCCGCCCGCTCCACCACCGTGTTCGGCTCCGCCAACGGCGTCGGCGCCTCCACCTCGAACAACTGCCAGTTCGCATCGCCCCAGACCTGCTTCAGATACGGCAGCCCCCGCTGCACCAGCTCCCGCTCCCGCTGCCCCCCATCACCGTCCGGCTCGTCCTTGGGCAGCACCACAAAGTGCACGCCCCAGCGCTTCAGCCACTCGTGGTAGTTCGCCGAGTTGAGGGTGTCGTCGTAGAAGAGCGGGTTGCGCTCCATGTCGGCCTGCCGGTTCCAGCCGCGGGCCAGATTGACGTACGGGGCCAGCGCCGACGCCTCACGGTGCGAGCGGGCCGGGACGACCTCCACGCGGCCCCGTTCGGCGCCGACCTCCTGGAGCTCGTTCACCAGCGGCGCCAGCTCGCGCGCCCAGGAGGCGCGCGGCGTGGTGTGCACGACGTCGTCGACCGTCTTGAAGCCGATCCAGCCGAAGAAGCCGACGACGGCGACGACGAGCACGAACCACTTCCGGGACCGCGGTACCGCGAACGGCAGTGCCGCCACCAGCACCACACCGCCGAACAGCATCGCCAGCCGTGTCATGTTCGAGCCGATCTGCGAACTGATCAGCCAGACCAGCACGATCCCCAGCCCGTACACCGCGGCCGTGATCCGTACGGTCCTCCACTCGGTCGGCACCAGCAGATACACCAGGACCGAGTACAACAGCGGCAGGATCACCGAGCCGAAGCCCATCGGCTGCGTACCGGAGAACGGGAACAGCCAGGCCGACACCGCCACCACCGCGCTCGGCGCCACCCCCAGCGCCCACGCCCCCGGACGGCGCTTCTGCAGGAACAGCGCCACCGCCACCAGGCCCACGAACAACCCCGCGACCGGCGAGGCCATGGTGGCCAGCGCCGCCAGCGGGGCCGCGCACAGGGCCTTCGCCCAGCGCTTCTCACGCCACCGGTACGGCCAGCAGAAGACGACCGCGACCGCACTCAGCGCGAACATCGTGCCCAGCCCGTACGTCACCCGCCCCGAGGCGGCGTTGCACAGCAGCGCGAACACGCCCATCAGCGCGGCCCACAGGGGGTTGCGCACCTCGCGGCTCCGCATGAGCACCAGCGTCAGCAGCCCGGCCGACACCGTTCCCGCGATCATCATCGTCGTCCGCACCCCGAGCACGGACATCAGGTACGGCGACACCATGCTGTACGACACCGGGTGCATCCCGCCGTACCAGGCGAGGTTGTACGCGGAGTCCGGGTGCCGGCCGACGAACTCGGCCCACGCGTCCTGCGCCGCGAGATCGCCGCCGCTGTTGGCGAACGTGAAGAACCAGACGATGTGCAGCAGGCCCGCGAGAGCGGTGACGGACAGCACGGGGTGCCGGAGCATGCGGGCGCGCACGGCCAGGACGGGGCCCTTGGGGGCGCTGAAGGTGTCGGAGCTTTTCTCAGCGTCCCCGGCCGGCCGCTCTGTTTGTGACACGGGTATTCGCGCTCCGGGTCCCGGACCGGGATCGGCGTCGTCGGCGCGTGTCGGCTCCGCTGTGGCCACCTGAAGGCACTCCCCGTGTCCGTTCCTTGCCCTTTGCTGCCCGTTTCGTGACGCTAGCACGCACCCCGCCGGCCGTCGCCCGGGTAGGGCGTGGGCCCGCGGGGTGCGGGTGCGCTGCGCCGTTTCCGCGTCAGGCGATACGGGTCAGCTTGTCCGTGAAGTCCGGCTCCACGAGGTCCTCCTGGAGGGCGACCGGGACCTTGACGGCACTGCTCGTGCCGTCGCCCACGGTGAGCGTGCCCACCTTCGTGCCGGCCTTCGCCTGGTGCGGCACCTCGTCCGCGGCGAACGTCAGCTTCACCGACAGCCCCGCCCAGCCGACGGCCTTGACGTCCTCGGTGACGACGACCGGCGTACGGCCGCCCAGACCGTCGTCCGCGTACCCGACGACGTCGCCCTTCTTCAGGATCGTCGCCGACTCCAGGGCGCCCTGCGCGGCACGGATCAGCTCGTCGCCGGCGGTGAGGGCGGCGGACAGGATCGTGTTGTCCCTGCCGCCCGCGGGCTGGCGCACGACGGCGCCGACGATGGTGCGGGTCTCCCCGTCGACGTCCTTCTTCGCGGCGAACACCAGGTTGCCGAGCGCGGAGGTGGTGGTGCCGGTCTTGATGCCGACGACGTTGTTGTGGCCGACCAGCTGGTTCCAGTTGGAGTGGTTGGTGCCCTTGTAGTCGTCGTACGACATCATCGCGGCGACCTCGCGGAACGCGGGCTGCTTCATCGCTTCCCTGGCCAGCTTCACCTGGTCCACGGCCGTGCTCACGGTGGTGTTGTTCAGACCCGAGGGGTCGGTGTACGTCGTGCGGGTCATGCCGAGGTCCTTCGCGGCCTCGTTCATCTTCTCGACGAACGCCTTTTCGGACCCCGCGTCCCAGCGGGCCAGCAGCCGCGCCACGTTGTTCGCGGACGCGATCAGGATGGCCTCGATCGCCTCCCGCTGGGAGATCTCGTCGCCCGCGGTGACGTGGACGGTCGACTCCTGGCCGGCGTCGGACTGCTTCTCGGCGAGCTCGTCGATCTTCAGCATCGGGCCCTCGGCGCCGCTCTTGAGCGGGTGGTCGCGCAGGATCACGTACGCCGTCATGACCTTGGCGACGCTGGCGATCGGTACGGGCTTCTGCTCGCCGGACGAGCCGAACGTGCCGATCCCCTGCACGTCGAGCGCCGCCTGCCCGCCCGCCGGCCACGGAATCTCGGGCTTGCCGCCCTCGAAGGTGTAGCTGTCCCGGGCGGTGAGCTCCAGCGTCGGGGCGGGCAGCGGGCGGAGGTTCTGCGCGATCGCGAAGGCGATCACCAGCAGCAGGACCAGCGGCGTCCAGATCTTGATCCGCCGCACGGCCGTCCGCAGCGGTGTCTGCGGGGGCGGCGGCGTGTTGGTGAGTTCGGCCAGCAGATCCAGCGGCGGCTTGGGCGGCAGGGGCTGCTGCGTCGTCCGCTCCGGCCCGATCTGCGGGAGCGAGGTGGTGGCCTCGGCGGCCGGGGGCGGCGGCACGGTGCCGGGGGGCTTGCGTACGGCTGGGTCGTCGAGCCCCTTCAGCGCGACGAACTTGCTGGTCCGTTCGGCCTGGCTCTCCGCGCCACCCTGCTCCTCGGACCGGGCGCCCGCGTCACTCAGCTTGAGCATGGTGGTGGGCTGGTCGACGGAACGCTTCGGTTTCCGGAAGACAGCGGTGGGCTGATCGACGTGGCCGGTGGCCCCGGCGCGGGCCCCATCGGGCGCACCGTCCCCGTCCGGGGCGCCGGACTCGTCGACGGGGCGGGACGAGCCGCTGCCGCCGTCCTTCGACGGGCCCGGGTTGTCGTCGCCGCCGCGTTCCGGCGCCTGCGCCTCGGGGGTGTCGTCCGCGTCGCCGTCCTCGGCATCCCGGTCGTCACTGCCGGACTTGGACGCCGTCGCGGTGTCCGCGTCGTCGGCGTCCGGGGCGTCATCCTGACGGGTGGTCACGGCACCGGTGTCGTCGGCGTTGTCCGCGTCGTCTGACGCCACGTCACCGGTCTCGTCGTCGGAGGCGTTGTCTGCGTCGGCGTCCGCGCCCTCGGCCGCGGCGGCCTGGGGCGACTCGGGCGTCCCGTCGTCGGAGCCGTCCCCGGTGCCGCCCGCGGTCGGGCCCGTACGGGCGCTGGAGGCGTCCTCGGCGTCCTCCCCGGCGCGGGACGTGCCGTCGGCGGCGGTTTCCTCTTGCCGGGCGTCGGAGGTGCCGCGGGGGGCCGGGTCGGTGTCGGCGTCCGCAGAGGCGTCACCCGGGGCCGGCTTCCCGCCGGTGTCCGTGGAGGCGCCGTCGGAGGCCGTGTCCGTACCGGCATCCTCCTCCGCCTCCGGAGAGCCCCCGTCCGCCTCCGGGGAGGCCCCGTCCGCCTCCGGAGAGCCCCCGTCCGCCTCCGGGGAGGCCCCGTCCGCCTCCGGAGAGCCCCCGTCCGCCTCCTGGGAACCCCCGTCGGCCCCCGGGGAGCCCCCGTCCGCCCCGCCCTCCTCCGGCTCCGCCGAGCGGACCCACGTGGCGACCGCCTCGCGCAGTCGGCCGTCGCCCTCCGGCACGGACCCGTCCTCGCCCTCCTCCGGGGAGGACGCGTCGGCGCCCACCGACAGCACCCGGGTGGCCGTGTCGGTGGTCCGGCGGGGCTTTGGGGGCTCGGCCTCGCGGGACACCGCCAAGCGGGGATCACGCTTCCCGGGAACCGGACTCGCGCTCCCCGACGTCGTTTCTGCCGACGACTCGCGCTGTTTCGAACTGTCGGGGGACTCGCCCGCCACCGATGCCTCCTCCATGCGCCGCACGCCCCGCGTGCGCCATCCGAACCGTGAACCGCCCGCCCGCGACAGCACTTCCCACCGCTGTCCGAACCATGTACCAGTGTCCTGTGTGCGGGCTCCCCCCATGCGGTAGACGAGAACGACATACCTACCGGTTCCACTACGAACCGGTCACGCACCCTCGACAGACCAATGTGAGAGGGGTCACCCTGTCATTCATCCACGCGGGGAGGCATGGATGGGCAGGAGCCGCAGAACACTTCCGGAGGAGCTTCTGCTGCTGGCACTGGACCCGACCACGGGTACCACTGCACAGCCGCAGTCGCTCGACCTCGGTCTGGCCGGAGCACAGCTAGTGGAGCTGGCGCTGGCCGGACGGATAGCCCCAGACGGGGATCGTATCGCCGTGGTGGTGCCACGGCCGACTGGAGACCCAACACTGGACTGCGCGTTGGAGTTGCTGCGAAGGCGCGGCGCTCCTGTGCGGGCGGTCCACTGGATCGGCGGGCCGCGTCTCGGGCTCCGCCAGACCTACCTCTCGCATCTGGAGCGGTGCGGCATGGTGCATGCCGTGGCCGGACAGATGTGCGGGGTGCTGCCGACGACTCGCTACCAGGCGACGGACACCGAGATCAGCCGGGAGATCAGGGCCCGGCTGGACTCCGCGATCCGCACCGGCGTTCCGCCGGACCCGCGGACCGCGGCGCTCGCCGCACTGGCGCACGCGGTGGGCCTCGGCAAGCACCTGTACCCGGGGAACGAGGGTCGCTCCTCGCGCTCCCGGTTGCGGGATCTGATCCGGCACGACCCGATGGGCGGGCTCGTCGCGCATGCCGTGATGGACGTCCAGAACGGTGCGGCCGCCCAGCCGCGCCGCAGCTCCGCACCGGCGGGCCGGCAGGCCCCCGGCGGCAGGGGCGCGACGGAACCCGCCCGAGGCGTTCCGGCGCAACCACGCCGTGGACCCATGGCACGCGCCGTGGCCCACTGAGCCGTCACGTCCCCCAGGGCAGAACGGCACGGCACGCCACGGATCCACGGCACCGCAGTACCCGGTCACGGGAGCCGCTGTCCGAGCGGGGCGGAGAGAGCACACGGGCTCTCTCCGCCCCGCTCGGCGCGCCCCCGTCCGGCCCCAACACCCGCCACCGGTACCTGAAGTGGCGTGTACCCGTCGTATATCCACCGTTTCCCAGCGGTGGGAAGCACCTTGGTGGCAGTCTGCTCATCAGCAGACACGCAAAGTGGCAAGTACGAGGCACGCAGCCGGAGGTGCACGTCCCGTGGCGTCCAATGTCAATCCCACCGTCAGGCGGCGCCGGCTGGGCCAGGAGCTGCGCAGGCTCCGTGAGCTCAAGGGCATGACGGCCGAGGAGGTGGCGGAGCGGCTGCTGGTGTCGCAGTCGAAGATCAGCCGCCTGGAGAACGGCCGGCGCAGCATCAGCCAGCGCGATGTGCGTGACCTGTGCGGGGTGTACGAGGTCGAGGACCAGCGGATCGTCGAGTCGCTGATGCAGATGGCCAAGGACTCCCGCCAGCAGGGCTGGTGGCACGCGTTCGGCGACATCCCGTACAGCGTCTACATCGGCCTGGAGACGGACGCGGAGTCGCTGCGCGTCTACGAACCCCAGATCATCACCGGGCTGTTGCAGACCCGCGCGTACGCCGAGGCGATCGTGCAGGGCGGTTCGCCGGAGTCGTCCGAGCAGGAGAACGAGAAGCGGGTCGAGGTCCGGCTGCGCAGGCAGAGCCGTATCACCGCGGACAAGGATCCGCTGCGGCTGTGGATCGTGCTGGACGAAGCCGCGCTGCACCGGGTCGTGGGGAGCCGGCAGATCATGCGGGAACAGCTCGAGCACCTCATGGAGCTGTCCCAACTGCCGCACGTCACCGTGCAGGTGCTGCCGTTCGAGGTCGGCGCGCACGCCGGCATCAATGGCCAGTACGCGATCCTGGAGTTCGCCGACGCGGCCGATTCGAGCGTGGTGTACATCGAGGGCGTCACCAGCGACCTGTATCTGGAGAAGCCGCACGACGTGCAGAAGTACACGGTGATGTACGAGCATCTGCGGGCGCAGTCGCTGAACGTGGAACAGTCCCGTCAGCTGGTGGAACGCCTCGCCAAGGACTACGCACGCTGAGTTGTGGCCGAAAATGGGGCGGAACCCTACACCGTAAGGATGTTGGTGGTACGTCCCACCTGGAATATGCCACCCGGTCGAGTGAACGACTGCTCCGGAAGAAGAGGGCGACGAGTAGCGTCGATCACGCCAACCAGCAGCGAGGGTTGGCGGAAACCGTTCTGCGGTCCATGCCGGATGCGCAGGTCGGTGACAGCAACTCAGCATCTGGCTACGGAGCGAACATGGCAATTCGTCTGGGCGCCACGGAAACGTGGACGACGTCCTCCTACACCAACAACAACGGCGCGTGTGTGATGGTCAGGTCGACCACCGGGACGGCGCTGGAACTCGGGGACACCAAGGTTCCCGAGGGCCCGAAGCTGGCCTTCCCCGCGGACGCCTGGAGCGCCTTCGTGGCCTCGGTCAAGGACTGACCGCACCGCACAGGCACCACCGACAGGGCCCTCTCGACCAGTTCGCCTCCCAGCCGAGAGGGCTCGGCAGGTGTCCTTGCGGCTCAGCCCTCCGCGGCGGCCCGGCCCTCCGGAGGCGGCCCCACCGGGAAGGCCACGTCACACACCGGGTCCTCCGGACCCGCGGCCGGCCAGTCCGCGAAGTAGACCTCCCGGCAGGGGCCCGTCGGCGTCAGCCCCTGCGCCCCCATCGGGCTTCCTTCGTGGATACCCCGGCCTTCAGGCCGGGGTGGGGGTACCTCCCGCTTGCGGGGGAGAAACGAAGCTCCCGCGGAGCGGGGCAGGGAAAGGC